>OMYH01000130.1 GCA_900315255.1 uncultured Eubacteriales bacterium
TCCAGCGAGATCATCAAGCGCTATTACACCTTCTTTTATAAGACCGAGGATGTTGATAACCATATTTGAGCGTGACATTCTTGCTCTTACGCCTATGTGACGTTTATCATTATTTATACGCTTTTCAAGCTCCCAAAAACGCTCTGACGGCTGTGTATCTTTATGTAGTATTTCGAGATACTCTTTACATAACTTTTCCATATGACTTTCCTGCCACTGCGGCAGCTTATGTCGAAACAGCTTCCAGTCTTTCTCCGAACAAACACCCATTAAAGTTCACTCTCCCACACCTAAATTTCTCGGTTTCAGATAGTTACCAATATTACAATTCTTCGTGATTTTCATTATATTGCTGTACAGTCATTATATCACAGTATGCCCAATACATCAATAGCTCTTTTCTTTAAAAAATGAAATTGTCAATGGCGCATTGTAAAATGAACGTGCAACTATAAAAAAATAGCCCACAACGATGATCTATGGTATAATTAATATGCTAACAAAAACATACCGAAAGGATCACGCTATGGACTGCACAAATTATACCACAGAAAGAAGAAGAGGTCAACACTTGACTTTTGAAGAAAGAGTAATTATTCAGACAAGATGGAATGACGGCTGGAATAACAATCAAATAGCCAAGGAAATCGGTTGCTCATACAACTGTATCAAGACCGAGATTGCACGGGGCATGACGCCTCTCTACAATGGAAAAGTTATGCGATACAAGGCTCGCACAGGTCAGATGGTGTATGAGCTTAACCGCAGTAAGTGTGTCAGGAGTATCAATCTGATGAACTGTATGTGCTTCATCAGATATGTCGAGCAGAAGTTCGAAGAGGAACGCTGGTCGCTTGATGCCTGTGCCGGAAAAGCCCTTGAAAGCGGAGAATTTTCCCGTGAAGAGATTGTCTGCACCAAGACGTTGTACAACTACGTTGACGCTGGACTGATGAAGATAAAGAACATTGACCTGCCCGAAAAGGTTAGCCGCAACGCTAAGCAGCAACACTCTCGTGAGAACAAGCGTAAGCTCGGTGACAGCATCGAAGAACGCCCGGATAGCGTTGATACACGCGAGGAATTTGGTCACTGGGAGTACGATTCCGTCATCGGAAAGACCGGCGAAGATGAGCCTGCGGTTGTCACGATGGTTGAGAGAAAGACACGCAAGTGCCTTTGGCTTAAGGTTGACAACCACACAGCTGACGCGCTTATGGAAGCTGTTAAAGTCGCATTTGAGCCGTACATCGGCCGCATAGATCAGATATTCAAGACAATAACCGCTGATAACGGCTCCGAGTTTGTAAGGCTCAACGAGCTTAAAAGCGAGGTCGGTGGTGTGTACTTCACGCACCCATACTCGTCCTTCGAGAAAGGTACGAACGAGTGCCACAACAAAATGCTGCGCCGTTTTATCCCGAAAGGCAGGAGTATGATCAACTACTCGCAGGAGGACATCGACTATTTCGCCGACATCATCAACGGATTGCCGCGCAAGATACTCGGTTACAAGACACCTGATGAGCTGTTTGACCGTGAGCTTGATCCGATCTATTCAACCGAGGCGGTATGAGCCGCATGCCGCAGCAAATCTTCTCCGTTCGGGCTACGCCCTCACTCCAAAGATTTGCTGCCTCTACTACCTCACAGGCACAGGTTATATCGTCTAATTGTTAATTCTTTGTTAAAAGTTGCAGGTTGCTATTGCAATTTGGATATTATTGTTTTTTTATTTTCGCTGAGGATAGTTTGTTTTCTACTCTGCTTTATAGCGTCAACGACCAAAGGCTCTGCCTTTGGAAACCACTATCCACAACTTAAGGGCATCAAAGATTGTGCCTTTTATTATGATGATGTGAAGATTTTCGTGTGTTTTCATATCTTGAAGTATTGCCATCATCAGGACGAATTGGAACAACAGATTTCTTGACTTCAATCAGTATTCTCTCAAGCTTTTTTTGACGATGAGCAGGGTTATGGCTAAAGACAGCATCAGCTAAACGATCTCGCATAGAACCAATCAAAGTGTTTACATTAGCCTGATATTCATACTTGTTGTCTTTATCCTTGCGTTCCT
>OMYH01000066.1 GCA_900315255.1 uncultured Eubacteriales bacterium
GACGTATTTCAAGGATTTTGAGTGCAATTTGACAAAAAGATGCAAGCAAATTTGGTGCTCAGTCCGAAGGACGTGATTTAATCAGTGGTTCCTTAATTACGGTGACTGTGTTGGTTTAATGCAGTCACTGTTGTTTTTTATAACAACCTATTGCAAAACGGGAAACAAATATGTATAATTAATAGTATAAGCGGTCGTTTTTCTGAAGGGCAACCGATAAATGAAAATACAGCAAATTGTACAATAATAAAACGATACATTTTAGATATGTTTTCGTAATTGTTAAACAAAATTTAATTTTTTTATATATTAATTGTGTTATAATGAAATATGGAAATGTGATAAGGTCGAAAAGAACATCTAACATCATAATCATAAGGAGTGACATTAATGCAGGTAAAAGAGCTTGGCGATGTCTTTTTGGCATCGGGAATAGAAATGGCAGATGATGTAACATTTACTGCTTTATTTTACGGCTACGAAGTGAGGGGAAAAGTAAGGATACCGTATGCCCCCGTGGTTGAGTTTTATCTTTACGGAAATGTATATATAGACGATCTGAGCGAAGCTGAAGCATTTATTGATGAGTTTCATCAGAAATTCGGACAGGCGGGTTTCAGATTCTCAGAAAAGTATATAAGCGTTTCGTTCGATATAGGATCGCTCGACGCAGCTGCAGTGAAGGAGCGTCTGGGGGCGGTAGGATTGTTCATGATAAACAACGGCTTCGGCGCAATAGCGCTCCAGCCTGAAGAACCCGATCCGGAGCCTGAGCCTGAGCCTGAGCCTGAGCCTGAGCCGATCCCCGAGCCTGAGCCTGCTCCTCAGCCGCAAAGACAGCCTGCAAAAAAACAGGCGCCTGCGCAGCCGGTTTATGAAGAGCCGAAGGTGCCGTTTGAGGAATATCATGTTCTGCCAAAGCTTGCGGAGATGTTCCTGCTTGGTGTCAACCAGGTGTCACACAATACATTTACCACGATATATCACGGGTATAATCTTGTCGGTAAAATGCTTGATCCCGACCGCGACGAGGTCGAACTTATTTACTACGGAGCTTTGACGCAGAATGTAGGAGAGGAATTTGAAGTATTCAAGGCAGAGCTTGCCGAGAAGTATGTGCGTTTCCCGATCAGAATGGTCGGAGGTTCTTGTGACGCAATTTTCTACCTGGAGGACAAGGACGTCGGAGAATGCAAGGCGATGCTCGGAGAAGTATCGGGATTCATGATGAGGAACAATATTGTTGCGGTGAACCTTCCCAACACGATCGGCAAGCCGATCAAGACGTTTACTGCGGAGGATTTCAAAGAATTGAAGGGATCTGCGTCGAGAAATACACAGTCTTCCTACAGCAGGAGCAGCAGTGAGCCGACCTCAATGCCGATGGGCTTTGTCGGCAGCAGCTATGGCGGAGGAAATCAGACCCTGACCGCACCCGAGGACAGCTTTGTAAATAAGTTCCTCAAAAAATTCGGCAATAAATAATATAAAAAATTTGAAATTACACTTGACAAATTTCGTTTGGCAGGCTATAATAATAAAGCACTGCCAAGCAGATGGAGAGGTGTCCGAGCTGGCCGAAGGAGCATGATTGGAAATCATGTATACGGTTACCACCGTATCTGGGGTTCGAATCCCCATCTCTCCGCCAAAATTTGCCGGTGTGATGGAATTGGCAGACGTAGTGGACTCAAAATCCACCGGTAGCGATACCGTGCCGGTTCGAGTCCGGCCACCGGCACCAATGTATCCCCCATGCGTATGTCTTGGGGGTTTCTTTGTATAAATATACAAATTATGACCGCCGGAATGACCCGAGCGGCCGTTTTTTTTATCAAGCGGAAAATGTAATAAATAACAAAATGATCGTGCTGCATACAACGTCGTATCGGCTGTGAGATGTGCGGCGGTTACGGGCGGTCACAGATGGATTAAAAAGAGAAAGGTGGATATAAAAATGTTGGAAAAGGCTGATATAGGGATAATCTGTGCGATGAATATCGAAATAGAGGGATTGAGCGCCGCTATGGAGGACAAGGAGGTCATGCGCCTGAGCAGTATAGAATTTCTGTGCGGCAAGATAGACGGCAAAAGAGTCGTTACTGCGGTTTGCGGAATAGGCAAGGTGTTTGCGGCAATCTGCGCACAGACTATGATACTCGGTTTTTCACCCGATATTATTATCAACTCGGGTATTGCCGGTACTCTTACGGAAAGGCTTGCAATAGGCGACGCGGCGGTTGCTCTCAAAGCCGTGCAGCATGATATGGATACGACTGCACTCGGCGACGAGCCGGGAATGCTCTCGGGTCTTGATCTGGTATACATTCCGACCGATGAGAATGTGACAAATCAGCTTGTCGAAGCCGTTCGGGGACTTGACATAAAGTGTGAAACAGGCGTCATTGCAACCGGCGACAGCTTCATCAACGACAGCAGGAAGAAGGCTGAGATCGTGGAGAAGTTTTCGGCGATCGCCTGCGAGATGGAGGGCGGCGCTATAGCACAGGTGTGTTATGTCAACAAGGTGCCTTTCTCCATACTGCGTGTAATATCAGACGGCGGCGACGATAATTCTCATATCGACTATGCCGAGTTCAGAAAGCTTGCGGCAGATAAGTCAATCAACATTATCGAGAATTTCATAAAGAATTATAAGAAATAACTAATTTCAATCAGAAATGAGGAGTTAGGAGTTAGGAGTTAAAAATTAATGTGAGGGATCATGCTGTGTTCTGTTATTTGAACCTCGGAATAATATTAATAAATTGTGAACTATATGTTTCTTTTTAGCTGAAAAGGTTAAATATTTGTTGTTTTTCTTGATTTAACAGGCTGTCTATATTATAATATAAACGATTATGATAAATTGTGTAATACTGTGTAATAATTCGAAAGGACGTTTTACCCAATGAAATACATATACAGAATAGTCTGTGCGGCCCTGGCTATCGGTATGATGGTATCGCTTGTCGGTTGTAAGGACGATGAAAAAGATAACGCTTCGAATAACGTATCGGTTATAAGTGAAAAATCGGAAACCAAGGACGTTCCCTCGGGTCCTGTCAATGAATTCAGTATAGGCGGAGATAAGTTTACTACCGATATTACCGAAATGCAGCTTGGTGACGTTACTTTTACCGAGGAGGATCTCAAGAATATTTCCAGGTGTACAAATCTTGAGTACTTCGGTGTGCTTGGCTCAAACCTGACCGACCTGGAATTTCTGAGCGGTCTGCCGAACCTGAAAACGGTTATTATCGGTTCGAGTGATATGAAGAACCTTTCGTCTGTATCACAGCTTACGAGCCTTGAAAGTTTGTCGATCATCGACGCCAATCTTACCAGTCTGAGCGGTATGGAAACGCTTGAAAACCTGAAGTCGATCAACTTTACCAATAATCTTATCAACGATATAGGCGCAATAAGCCAGTGCAGAAACCTTGAGAGGATCAACCTCAAATCGAATCTTGTGACGGATATATCTCCGCTTGCAAGCCTGAATCATCTGAAGGTCCTGAATATAGGTTCCAACGCAGTAAACGACGGCACTTTGATATCCTCAATCTCCGGACTTGAAGAGCTTGATATTTCGTGCAATATGATAACCGACCTGTCATTTCTGACAAGTCTGCATGAGCTTAAACAGCTTGACCTTACTGCGATAAACCCGGATGACAAGAAGGTGTTTGTAGACCTTGTTAACCTGCGTGAGCTTATACTCACAGATACGAGTCTGTCGAGAGAGGACGTCCGCAGTATCATGATATGGCTTAAGGACTGTCACGTTGTAAGCAACTATGTTATTTCCGGCGATGAGCTTAACCGAGGCAGAGAAGAGCTTGACACCGAAAGAAACAGGGATAATTCCGACAGTGACAGATTGTCCGACACAGATACCGATACAGATACAGATACAGATACAGAGAATGTCGGCATCATACATGAAGAGAATCCTCAGGACGGTACAGCTTCGGTCGATCCCTATGGCGAAGACGATAATTACTATTACGAAGAAGATCCTTATTATTACGATTACGATTATGATGAATACTAATATCTGAGGTGTATGATGAACAATAAGATTACAAGAATAGTCTGCGGCACAATGTGCTTTGCCATGCTGCTGCCGATGCTTGCGGGCTGTAAAGATAAGGGCGATAACGGCAGCACCGAAAGTGCGGCGTCGCTTCCGCCTGTTATCTCTATGACAAGTGAAGCTGTAGTTCCCGAAACGAATGATGTTCCCGCAAAGGAAAGTCCGCTTGCAAAAGAGGAGTTTGTTTTAGGTAATGTTTTCTTCAATAAAGCCGTTACGTCAATAGAATTGTCCGATTGCATTATTGATTCGCTTGATCCTTTGATAGAGTGTCCGTACCTTGATACGTTATCTCTGAGCGGATGCAAGGTGCTTAGCTGGACAGCGCTCAATTCGCTGACGCAGGTGCAGAATCTGACTATTTCAGATTGCGGATTTGATAATCTGAGCAATTTGTCCGACCTTACGCAGCTTAAAACGCTTGATATTTCCAATAATGATATCAGCGATATTATCAAGCTTAGCTCGCTGAAAAACCTTACCTCGCTGATGGTAACGGGTGGTGATGTTAAGTCAATCGGTTCGGTGAAGTATATGCCGAAGCTGCAGGTGCTTAAAATAGACGGCAAAAGCTGTGACGATCTCTCGCCGTTGGCTGAGATCACAAAGCTGAAGGAACTGTATTTCAGCTCGAAATCATGTTCAAGCATTGCCGATCTTGAAAATCTGACGGACATCAGGAATCTTGAACTCAAAATGCCGAAGCTTAAGGATATTTCGGTTCTTGAAAATATGCCGTATTTAAGCGAGGTTGACCTGTCAGGTACATCTATCGACACGGTTCGTCCGATAAGAAATATCACAAATATCGTCAATCTCAACTTAGCGAATACGAAGATAGACAGCGTGTATTTCTTAAAGCGTATGACGTTTCTGGAGACGCTCGATGTGAGCGGAAACGAAATCGATGATCTTGAAAACCTGACAAACTGTACGGGTCTGACTTATCTCGATGTTGCCGATACGGGCATAACACGATCTGTATATGAGCAGCTTGTTGAAGCTTTGCCGAACGCAGAGATCGTGTATAAGCATGATCAGGTCACGGGCGGCGAGGTACAGGATTCCGATGACGAAAATGAGGATACCGATTCCGAGATTGAGTATGATGGGGACGGCAACCCGATCGAAAGAGAAAAATCAAGCTCAGCTGACGAAGAGGATCATCACAGAGAAAGAGATGACCGGAACGGAAGTCCGAGTACGAACGGATACTGGTTTGAAAACGATTATACGGGCGGATATTCATTCTACTGCTACGACGACGGCAACATTTACAATGACGGAGAAAACGGCTATCACTATAACGGAGAGCCTGTATAACCGCAAAATAGTACCCGATACCGATCAGTATCGGGTATTTGATATGATAGGGTGAAATATATGTCTTTTGTAAAGAAACACCGCACCGCAGTGATTGTCGTTTTATGTATACTGGCAGAGATCATTATTGCTAATTTCTCATCGCTTAATATGCTGTTGGGCGGGTACAAAGAAAAAACTCTCGATCTGTCGTCAGCAGCGATCGAAAACCACGAGTCGACAGAGTTCAAAAATGACACGATAATTATATCAGAGGGAATGATAGAATTCAGTGATATAAATATTCCTGTTGCAAATATATGTATTGCGTCTAACAGCAGCGACGGGCAGTATAAGAAGATCGGGCTGTCGTTTACAGACGATAATTTTGCGTATGAGGACGGGTTTGATTATAACAGCGGTACGTTCTATATATATGAGGAACAAAATAATAAAAGCTATCTTGATTACTCGTCCTTCGGCAGTGTGAAAACGCTTCGGCTCAACGTATCGGACGATAATGCGGGGACTTTGGCGATAACGTCTGTTGCAGTGAACAGACTGAGGCCGTTTCATGTCAATATTCTGAGATTGATATGCTTGCTTGCGGCGGCGCTTGTCGTGAGGTTTGGAATATGGAAGCTGTCCGTTTCCGATACCAAAAACGGATACAGAATTCTTGCTGCGGCAGGGGCGGCGGTATGCGTCATTACCTGTCTGTGTACGATAGTTCTGACAAAAGCACCCGACAGCAGACTGCTGTCAAAGTATGATCCCGAAGATATGTATTCACATGATCAATATGAAGAGCTTTTCTATGCGTTAACCCAAGGAAAGACATCGATCGATGTGGATTTTGACACAAGCGAATTTGACAAGCTTGACAATATATATGACCGTTCGGAAAGAAACGAACAGAAGCTTCACGGCTCGTTCTGGGACAGGGCATACTATAACGGGAAATTCTATTGTTATTTCGGTATTGCGCCGATAATTACAGTATATTATCCCATATATTTTCTGACACGGTCTGTGCCGACTCCGATACTGGCATCGATGACGGCGGCTGTATATGCCGAAATATTCATCACGCTGCTGTATATCACGGTTATCAGGAAAATGTGCCGTGACGTTCCTTTGGCGCTCGCCGTACTCGGGCTTGTCGCTGTCATTTTCGGCTCGCTTGTGCTGCCCCTGGCATTTGAGTTCAAGTTTTATTATCTTGCGGTGCTGTCGGGCGTAGGCTTTGTGGCGGCGTTTCTGTATTTCCTGCTGAAAGCGTATTATGAAAAGAAGGACAGGCGGAGAATTATTTATCTTATCCTGACGGGTCTCGCAGCTGCAGGTATCGCAGCGTCAAGACCGACTCTTTTGCTGTACTGCGTTATTGCTGCAGTGCCTGCGATATTCATTTTCACAGACAAAAAAATAAAAGCACGTTCCAAAGTGTGTTACTCGGCAGCAATAATCGCCCCCGTGATATTGGGAGCGATAGGTCTGATGTATTATAACTATATAAGATTTGAAAGTCCCTTTGAATTTGGGTTCAATTATCAAGTCACTGTGAGTATCGCCAAAGCGAACACGATGACAGTTGGAATGATCCCTCCGATGATATACCATTTCTTTTTTCAGCAGCCCGATTTCAGCACACACTTTCCGTATCTGCATATGCGAAGCAGAGAGTTGGAGCTGTACCCGAGGTATAATTATAACGGCAGGCTTATTGGAATATTGAATTATCCGCTCATACCGACAGTATCCCTGATCCCGTTCACAAGCAGGAAGAAAGATAAGTTTAGAGCTGCATTCATCATATCTCTTTCGGCGATATGTCTGGTGCTTGCGTTTGTGGATATGTGCAAGGCGGGATCGCATTACAGATACACAGCCGATATACTCATGCCGCTGCTGATCGTGGGAATTGTTGTAATATTTGATATATTGGGCAGGGTAGGGAGCATTTCAAAGCGTGCATACAGATATGCATACGCATTTACGGCGGCGATCCTGTTTTTGACATTCATGGTCGGATTCCTTATGATGTTCTGTAATGAGTCGGCTAATCTGATGAAGGACTATGCGTTCATGTCGAGGATATTCTATCACGGTTAATCAATTATACCTCTTATTTTCAGATAATCATAGAGCAATGTAACGGAATTATCTATTCCTATCTTTCCGCTGTCCAGGGTGAGGTCGTGCGATGAGGCCTCGCCCCATTTTTTGTCCTCTGCGTAGTAATTATAGAATGAGGCACGCTTTTTGTCTGTTTTGATTATCATATCTCTGGCCTTGTCGGCAGAAAGGCCTTCACGTTCGATAACCCTTTCAAGCTTTGCGTCCATATCAGCGTGAATGAATACAGAAACGATATTATCCATATCGCTGAGAATAGCGTCGGCGCATCTGCCTATGATGACACACGATTCGGTTTCGGCGATATTTTTTATGGTTTCGACCTGCGCCTGATACACCTTCTGGTTCACGGGAATTTCGGTGAACGACATCGGGTATGCGTCCATAGCAAGAGAGAACAGCAGACTTTTGCTCGGCATTTCGTCATAATATGAAACGAGCTTTTCGGAGATACCGCTGTCACGGGCAATTCGTGTCAGCAGCTCTTTGTCATAAAAGGGTACGCCTGTTTTTTCGGCAAGCTTCCTGCCTATTTCGTGACCGCCGCTGCCGAATTGTCGGCTGATACAGATAACAAATTTTTTCATAGGAACACCTCCATAGATAAAGATTGATAGATATACTACTATATTAACATAAAATGATGATTAATTCAATAGATTTTAGTATGATTTAAACGGTTTTTGAATGGGTTGAAAATATATATTTTTTACAATTCCAACGGCTCTGCAGCTATATCTCTTTTCGAGAAACGAATAACAAGCTTTGTTATGCCACTATTTGTCATATTGAAATTTTTATTAAAATAGTTGCATAGTTGTATGCAACTTCACCTCTTTTATAGGGGAATAGTGAAGGGGCAGGCGCACACCTGCAGGTGTTACGCACTCTGACTGTTTTGGCTTTCTTGCTTTATAGCCTGCGACATACTACATTACGATACTAAGGTTAACTCATGTAGTAGAGTGTGAGTTTTAAGTGAGATACACAATAAAGCGTGAATGCGTAATGTCAGCGGACACTGTCCGCAACAAACGTCGGGCAGGCAAATATCGTATAATTAAAGGAGGCAAAAAATGAGCGAGTTAACCGGTGATTTAATCAGTGGTTCCTTAATTTCACTATGTAGAAAAACCAACGAATGGTGTACCGATAATGATCGGATCATAACGATAGCGCATTATGACAAGTATCAATATGTTGTTCAAAATTTGAACAACAGAAGGGATAACAAGAAGGTTAACAGAAAGGGTAACGACCCGAACAACAGGCTGAACAAGAACAGGGATACAACTAATAAAGAAATAAGGTGTGTGTGCCATAAAGGCACACACACACCTGAGAAGGAAAAAATTGCGGCTATCCCGCCCGTCACGCCCTTTGGGGGCGCTCGGGCAGGCAGCCGAATGGCTGCAGATATTACGTATTCAGACTGTTTTGCTTTTCTTGCTTTATAGCCTGAGTCATACTATATTCAAATGCAAAGTTTAATGTGTGACGCGAGTTTTGAGTGAGAACCGCAACAAGCTTTGAATGCGTAATGTCAGCGGACGTGTGTCCGCTTTGGATTACGATCCTCTGTTGCCGTGTGTGATCTGCGGCAGATCGGAATTGAACTGCGATATCTGAGAAAGCCTTCTCTGCATTTGTCTTGTACGCACACCGACAAGCTTTTCAAGCTCACTGTCGGCTGCACGCAGGCGGTCCTGCGTCTGAGAGAGAGCCTTGGCAAAATTATCGAACTCCGAGGATACGTCCTCAAGCAGCCGCCACACCTCGGCGCTCCTCTGCTGTACGGCGAGGGTGCGAAGACCCATCTGAAGACTGTTGAGCAGCGCCCCCATTGTGCTCGGACCCGCAATGCAGACCTTGTATTCACGGGCAAGCGTTTCGATAAGTCCTCTGTTCACCGCTTCGGCATAAAGACCTTCAAACGGCAGGAACATCACGGCAAAGTCCGTGGTGTAGGGAGGGGCGATATATTTGTCGTGTATGTCCTTCGCTTCGCTTTTTATGGTGCGGATAAGCTGCTTTGCGGCTGCGTCTATTGTCTGAGCTTCGCCGTTTTCATAGGCATTTTTCAGGGCGAGATATGTATCCCCGGGGAATTTCGAGTCTATAGGGAGTACGATCGTGCTGCCGTCCTGCGACGGGAGCTTCACCGCAAATTCAACTACATTGCGTGAACCCGGCTTTACGGCAGCGTTTTCTATGTACTGCTCGGGCGATAGGATCTCACGAAGTATCGCTCCGAGCTGGATCTCTCCGAGAATACCACGGGTTTTTACATTGGAGAGAACCTTTTTGAGGTCGCCCACACCCGAAGCGAGAGTTTGCATTTCGCCGAGACCTTTATATACCTGTTCGAGGCGGTCATTGACGAGCTTGAACGATTCTGTCATACGCTTGTCGATAGTACGGTTGAGCTTTTCGGTAACTATGGCTCTCATTTCGTCAAGCTTTGTGTTGTTGTCGCTTTGTATGCGGTCGAGCCGCTGCTCGATAGTTGTGCGTATCGAAGAGAGCTTCTGTTCGTTTTCGAGCGAGAATGTTTTAAGTCTGTCCTCCATAGCGGCAAGCCGATCGGACTGTGCGTTTGTGGTGTTGGAGAGGTTCTCGGAAAGGATCTGGCCGAGGGCGGAAAAGCTGTTCTGCACGGAGGAGCTTATTTCCTGCCGCTGGTGTCTGTCCTGATCGCTCAACTCTTGTCGGAGCTTGTTCTGCTGATTTGAAAGTCTTTGGTAGATCTCCTTTTGGTGGGAGTCGGTTTTTTCAATTCTGTTGAGCAGTTCGTTATCGCCGTGTGGATCGGCAAGCTTGAAATAAAGCAGTAATGCCGCCGCAAGATCGGCAAGCAGAAGAATTATTATAATTATTACGATCACCGGGTGCATATAGTATCAACTCCTTTGACTAAATTATACAATATCCGGCAGAGTTTATCAAGGGAACCACTGATTAAATCACGTCCTTCGGACTGAGCACCAAATTTGCTTGCATCTTTAGTCTCGCCTGCCGGCTCGATCGGTGCTTCTGCTGCGCAG
>OMYH01000073.1 GCA_900315255.1 uncultured Eubacteriales bacterium
GCTGACGGAAGCTTCAGACCGTATGTTCTTCGTACATATTGGAAAAACGGAAATATGTTTGAAGAAGAGATTTCTGAAACTGCAGATTTCAAAAAACTCAATCTGCTATTAAGCATGAAAGATTGAAGAAATAGCGACAAATTCTGATTTATCGCATTTACTATTATGGCAATCGCAGGCAGTCAATTATAGGCTGCCTGCTTTTTTGAACCCAAAAAATAAAAGACAGCCATAAAGCTGTCTTTTGAGTGCCGGTGACCGGACTTGAACCGGTACGAATTTTTGGTTCGAGGGATTTTAAGTCCCTTGTGTCTGCCTATTCCACCACACCGGCAGATTACTTATTCATTTTACTACATTAAGCGGTACTTGTCAAGAGAATAAAATAAAATAATTACATAGTTCTTGTATAATATTTCCATAATAACAATGTATAAAGCTAATAAAAGAGTCTAACATCACGACTTCGGACTTTGGACTAACAACTAAAAACTTTGACCTGAGAAATATAGAATGTTTTTTTGTTTGACAGGAATATGTATAATGGAGTATAATAAGCTTATGTGTCGCCGTTATGTGAGCGATATATGTTCAAAATAATACAAAAATCTTACAGAATTTACATTTTGTTTACTTTTACTGTTTACTTATTGTCATACCATGTTGTATAATAGAGATAAGAATATCAATTCACCATAGAGGAGAAGCCTTATGGAAAAAATGAATTTAAGAAAAGTCGTGCTGATGTTTGCCGACGCATTCATCGTGTTTATGAGCGGAGCTTTGACCAGCTTCATGCTCTCGTTTTTCTGGATGAACCCGATGGTCGATTCATCGAGAAAGAGTCTTATTATTTATCTAATGATAAATATGCTTATGTGCTTTTTCGCTCTGTATGTCTGCGGCGCATACAACAAGCTCTGGAGATACTTCGATGCAAAGGATTATATGTCATGCGTGCTGGGTATGTTCATCGGTTCGGGAATTACCGCTCTGATGTCGAGCACATTCAACGCACAACCGAGATGGCAGTATATCCTGGTGTCATTCGGGATAGGAACATTGGGAATAGTTATGTTCCGATTTATTTTCCGAAAGACCTTCCTCACGATCGCCGTTGACGGAAAGAAATATCAGAAACAGCGCACTATGATCATCGGCGCAGGCAAGGCGTGCAGAATGATTCTCGAAGAGATCAAGAACGCTGCGACCGATCCCAACAACCCTGCGCATAAGTACGAGCCTGTTTGCCTGGTAGATGACGATCCCGACAAGCAGGGTACAAGCATTATGGGAATCCCTGTCAGGGGTACTACAAACGACATCAAAACATGGTGCAAAAAAGAGGCTGTCGACCTTATCATTTTAGCTATTCCCTCCCTGAACGAAAAAGAGAGAAAACGCATTCTCGACATTGCCAGCGAAACAAGCTGCAAGATAAAAATTATCCCCTATCTCACCGAAATGCTCGCAGACGGCAGCGAAAGCAAACAGATCATTTCGCAGGCTAAGGATATCAGGATCGAGGACCTTCTCGGACGTGAGCCTGTGACGTTTGATTCGACCGATGTCAAGGATTATATATCGGGCAAGGTCGTTATGGTAACGGGCGGCGGCGGTTCTATCGGCTCAGAGCTTGTTCGTCAGATAGTGAACTATTCGCCGAAGCAGATCATTATCGTTGATATTTACGAGAACAACGCATACGACATACAGCAGGAAATTTTCATGGATTACGGCAGAGATGTTAATCTCGTAACGCTTATCGCCTCTATCCGTGACTATGACAAGATGAATCTGATCTTCAAGACCTACCGTCCGAATATCGTGTTCCATGCGGCGGCTCACAAACACGTTCCCCTCATGGAAACTGTTCCCGAAGAGGCTGTGAAAAATAATATCTTCGGTACATTTAACTGCGCGACACTGGCTGAATATTATAATGTAGAAAAGTTTGTTATGATCTCCACCGATAAAGCAGTGAACCCTACCAATGTAATGGGCGCAACAAAACGCTGCTGTGAGATGATCATTCAGTACATGGCGCAGAATTATTCCAACACGGATTTCATAACCACAAGGTTTGGTAACGTTCTCGGCAGCAACGGTTCTGTTATTCCCCTGTTTAAACGGCAGATAGAAACAGGCAAGCCCGTTACCGTGACCGACCCCGAAATAATTCGTTACTTTATGACTATTCCCGAAGCAGTATCGCTTGTGCTGAAAGCAGGCGCTATGGCACAGGGCGGAGAAATCTTCGTTCTCGATATGGGTGAGCCGGTAAAAATAGTCACACTTGCTGAAAATCTTATCAGATTATACGGTAAGGTGCCGTATCAGGATGTTGAGATAAAATTCACGGGACTTCGCCCCGGAGAAAAACTCTATGAAGAGCTGCTCATGAGCGAAGAGGGACTTAAAGAAACTGCAAACAAGAAGATCTTCATCGGCAACCAGATAAAGATCGACCCCGATTCATTCCTGGGTGCTTTGCAGGATCTCAAGGAGGCAGCAGCAGCCAATAACAGCGAGCTTACGCTAAAGCTGCTGGAGAAAATAGTTCCTACGTTTCATCATAATGCTAATTGATCATATTCGGGCATATAATAATATTACTCATTAAGGAGGATGATAATCATGTGTGGAATTGTCGGCTATGTAGGATACAGAGATTGTTCCGACGTTCTTGTCAGCGCATTGACAAAGCTTGAATACAGAGGCTACGATTCGGCAGGTATCGCCGTATTTGAAGATAATAAAATTTCCGTTGCAAAGTCTAAGGGAAAGCTGAAAGACCTTGTGGAAAAAATGGCAGCCGAGGGCAAGCCCCAAGGTCACGCAGGCATAGGTCATACACGCTGGGCAACTCACGGCGAACCGTCTGACATCAACTCTCACCCCCACAGCGGAGCAAAGGTCACGCTGGTGCACAACGGCATTATCGAAAATTATAAGGAACTTAAGGACTTCCTTGTAAAGCAGGGCAGAGAATTTCTCTCCGACACAGATACCGAAGTCGTAGCACAGCTTCTTGACTACTACTATGCGAATATCAAAGAGCCGATAAAGGCTATAATAGAAACCACACAGGAGCTGCGGGGCAGCTTTGCCCTCGGCATTGTGTTTGAGGATTACCCCGAGAGGGTATACGCCGTAAGACGTGAAAGTCCGCTCATCGTTGGCGTTGGCGAAAAAGAAAACTTCATTGCTTCGGATGTACCCGCTATCATAAAGTATACAAAAAATTATTATCTCATCGAGCACGACGAGATAGCCGTGCTTTCTCACGAAGGTGTGGAGGTCTTCGACGCGCATTATCAGCCCGTCACGAAGGAGCTTAAAACAGCCGACTGGGACGTTGACGCAGTCGGAAAATGCGGTTATCCTCATTACATGATAAAGGAGATCAACGAGCAGCCGAACGCAGTAAAACAGACAGTCGCTCCGAGGATAAAGGACGGTATGCCGTGCCTTGAGGAGTGCAGTATTACTCCCGAGAAGCTAAGGACAATCAGGAATATCTACATTGTAGCCTGCGGAACGGCTATGCACGCAGGCATGGTCGGAAAATACGTCATTGAAGACATTGCCCGTACAGCAGTTACGGTGGATATAGCCAGTGAGTTCCGTTACAGAAATCCCATAATCGGCGAAGGCGATCTTATCATCATCATCTCCCAGAGCGGAGAAACGGCAGACAGCCTTGCAGCAATGCGTCTTGCAAAGGAAAAGGGAGCGACAACTCTCGCTATCGTAAACGCTATGGGCAGCACGATCGCAAGAGAAGCCGATATGCTTATCTACACTCATGCAGGCCCGGAAATTTCTGTTGCCTCCACAAAGGCATATATGGTACAGCTTTCGGTAATGTATCTTTTTGCGTTTGAGCTGGCATATGCTAAGGGAAAGTTCGATGAGGAGAAGCTTAGATATTACACATCAAAGCTCGAAAGTATGCCCGAGATGATCGAAAAGGTCATTGCACAGACGACAGAAATCTCACAGAAGATCTCCACAAAGCTCATGACGGCAGACAGCCTTTTATACATCGGCAGAGGTCTTGACTATGCGCTCAGTATGGAGGGCAGCTTAAAGCTGAAGGAAATATCCTACATTCACTCGGAGAGTTATGCTGCAGGCGAGCTGAAGCACGGCACAATATCGCTTATCACGAGTGAAATGCCTGTTATCGCAGTTGCGACACAGAGCGCACTATACGAAAAAACAGTCAGCAATATCAAGGAAGTCAAGGCAAGAGGTGCAAAGGTCATCATGATCTGCAAAGAGAACTGCGAGGTATCAAAGGATATTGCGGATTATGTATTGAAAATTCCATGCTATGAAGAGATCCTCCTGCCAATGCTTGTATGCGTACCGCTGCAGCTTATCGCATACTACACGTCCGTACAGAGAGGCAACGACGTTGATCAGCCGAGAAACCTGGCAAAGTCGGTTACGGTAGAATAATTATGCTTATACGAACGCAGTCGGGCGATTCTCTGACAGAGATAGTTCACGCATATTTGTCGGAGATGATGGGCGAAAAGGATTATTATATTTTCGGCACCTGCGCATCCAGGGGCGCATTCTCGGGCGGCAGGATAACGCTCGGAATATACAGATCAAAAGAAAAGGCTCTAACCGAGCTTGATTCCATGACGGAGTTTTTTGAAAACAATCCCAATGGAGTTTACAGAATGAGATAGCTGAAAAAGCACCTTGCTAAAATGCAGGGTGCTTTTGTTACATATTACCGTTGATAATTTATTACAATAATGATATATTCGGGTACTGCACACAGTGGCAGGCGGTTGCTCCCGTAAGGGAGGTGATAACTAATGTCAAATTCCGAACTGTTTCAGTTCATTATTATTATGACAGCTGTTATCTCTCTTGTTTACAAGGTCGTTAAAGACCATTTGAAAATAAATAAACTTATTTTACAGAAACGAACCCCCCGTACTGCTTGGTACGAGGGTTATTATGCCAAATACTCCGATCGCCATTGAATTTAAATACTGATTATTATGTAAATCGGAGCTTTCTTCACTGCCCCTGCTTCTTCTTATAATTATAATACCACACTGCCCCGATAACCAGAAACACCGCCGTTATTCCTCTGAATACCCAGCCAAATGTCCCGTGGAACATATCAGCCTTTGTGAAGAATGCTATCCCCCACCATACGCTGTTGAATAAAAAGTACACCGAAAATACCAAGTAGATCTTCTGCTCACGTATTCCCATAGATAACAGAAATCCCGCTATAGCAAGCCACATTACAGAATACACCGCCGTCAAAATATCCACCTCACAATTCTGTCGTAAACACTATTTTTTCATCATCGGTATACATAACGGAGAGCCTGCCCTTATGATTCTGCGCAATCATTTGCGCCATAGACAAACCGATCCCGTAGCCGCCCGTCTGACTGCTGCGTGAGCTGTCGCTTCTGTAAAACCTGTCAAAAAACCTCGGCACACTTTCCCTGTCAAGTCCTTTGCAGGTGTTTGATACAACAAGCTGCGCTTTCTTCGCTTTATGCTTCAGCTTCACCTCGATCAGATGTCTGTCGTCTGTGTATTTTATCGCATTGTCAAGCAGAATGCCCACAAGCCTGACTATATCTTCCAGATCGCCCATTATCTTTATGCCGCTGTCAATATCTGTGTTTATCGTTATACCCTTCGTCTGAGCAGGAACAACAAACGATTCAACAGAATTTGTCACGATCTCGGATAGGTCGATATTCTGCTTTTCCTTCTCGGACAACACCTGTTCGTCCATCTTTGACAGCTCGATCAGCCCCTTTACAAGCTTGCTCATTCTTGTTGTCTGCGTCTTTATATTCGTCAGCCACTTGCTCTCGCCGCTTGTCATCTCCATGACCTCGGCGTTCGACTGTATTATCGCAATCGGTGTTTTCAACTCGTGTCCTGCATCGGTAATGAATCTCCGCTGCTTTTCTCTGTTCTCCTCGAACGGCTTTATAACGTACTTTGAGAACACTATCAAAAGTATCAGTACAATAATTATACAAAACGATATTGTCACAAGTGTTATCGTCAACAGAAGATTGACCGTGTTAAGGTCTGTGTGACAATCTATTACTATAAGCATTTTTCCGTCCTGATAGTCAAAACAGCCGTAGCGTGAGCTGTCGATATAGCCTCGCTCTTTGTTCTGCTTTAAGATCTCTGTTATCTGCCCGTCTATATTCTTTATCTTATCCAGCGCAATATGAGAATAATTGCTGCCTGAATAATCACCGTCCTTTATTATCACAACATAGTATCGTGTCTGGAACGGCGTTTCATCATGAAACAGCTTCTCGCTTGTATCACCCCTGATCACGGGAAACGCCCCACCGTTTTCATAGAGATAATCTATGATCTGATCCGTGCGGTTAGTCACCCTCGCCCGAAGCGTAATATTCACAACCGTGAACGCTATGACCAGCGTAACAGTCATGGAGATCATTGACAGGAGGATAAACCGTACCTTCAGCTTTTTCAGCATATCATACCGCCTCCAGAATATATCCCCTGCCCCTCAGAGCAGAGATCTGTATGTCTGCGTCAAGCGACTGGAGTTTTTTCCTCAGATATGAGATGTATACCCACACAACATTGATCTCCGCTTCGCTGTCATAGCCCCATATCCTCGTCATAAAGCTGTCGGTGGAGATGGGTCTGTCCTTACTCTTCATCAGCATTTCCATCATCTGATATTCTTTTTTGGACAGTCTGACCTCGCCGCTCGGTGTACTAAGCTCATAGAGAGTACGACTAAGCGTAACGTTGCCGACAGTCATGTTATCGGGAATTATCTCCCCCGTCCGCCTTGTCAGCGCTCCCACTCTGGCGATAAGCTCGGGCATGGCGAAGGGTTTCGCAAGATAATCATCTGCTCCGGCATTAAGTCCCTCAACCTTATCAGACACCTCTCCCTTTGCGGTCAGCAGCAGCACGGGAGTGCTTATCCCCATACTGCGGATCGTTTTGAGAACATCAATGCCGCTCATTTTCGGCATCATTACGTCAAGAATAATTCCGTCATACTTATCCGACATAATATAATCCATAGCCTCTTCGCCGTCATACACGGCGTCGACAACATAATTCTTGTGTCTTAATATTTCGGTGACAGCCTCCGATAAAGCTGTTTCGTCCTCTGCATATAATATCTTCATTTTATGTACTCCTTTATTTATTGGGAAAGATACACACTCACAAGCTGCTGCAGCGTTGTATCTATCCTTGCAAGCTCCTCGGCACAGCGTTTCAGCTCCTGTGCTATATAACTGCTGTCGGGAGATAATTTTTTGTAAAGTATACGGTGATCAGCCGCCGCCCATGTGTCCATAGCGACAGTCCTGAGCTGTACCTCTATGTATACGTTCTGTATTTCAAATATTAGATGATAGCTTCTGTATCCGTTTTCCTTCGGAGATGTGATGTAATTCTTCTCCCGCACAAGCTTTAGTCCCGTGATTTCCTTCAATTTTTCCGACACGAATTCTATATCATCAAGAAACGAGGTGATTATCCGCACTCCTGCTGCGTCATGCACCATGCACACGGCATTTTCTGCGGTAACGTCAAGCGAATGCTCTATTAGCTTTTCACTCATGCTTTCGGGTGATTTTATTCTGTAACGCACGTTTTCGATAGGATCTCTGCCTGTTTCGGCAATACATCTCTGCGACAATAGTTCGATTTCTGCAAGCACATATTCTATAGCGTTTAAAAGCGGCTGTGCGTACTCTCCGTAAAATTCCTGATAACCCTTCGGTAATGCGATATGTTCCATAAATGCTCCTTTGGGGCAGGTATGCCCATTATGTTTATGTATATATCATAACATATCTCAGGGGTCTGTTATGTCACATTATCTGTGTTCGCCGTTGAATTCACGCAAAAGTCCGAGTGCCCACACATCGTCGATGACATAGACTCTATCCTCGGCAAAGCTTGCCTTCCCGGAATAGGTATCGTCAAGCGTCTTGTAAACATCCTGCGTTAATGCCACGGTGAATGCGCTGCCGGAGACGGAATAAATTTCTATATGGTTTTCTCCGCCCTCATTTGAGAAGAAAGCCGCAGCTATTTTCTCCTTCGGGTGCTGCTTCTGAACATTTTGCGAGAACGCAAGCTTCGCTATCTCCACGATCTTATCGTCAAGTCCGCTGTCAAAGATCATCAGCTTTTCTCTCAGGCGAAAAGCGTCACGAACTATCCTCTGACGACAGGCACGATCGACTTTATTATCGCCGTCTGAATTTTTGCTCGACTTAAAGTAATCGGTAACGTGCTTCACCTCATCTTTATCATACACAAGCCAGATCATAACCTTCTGTGCAGGATCGTTATATAAAAGCGGATAACCGACCTGCGCCGTATGACCGCAGCGTTTGCACTTCACCGAAAACAATGTGCCGTCAAGCAGCTTTTTCTTTTCACCGGGGTTTTTCTCGCCGTTTACAGACGACCACTGTCTGACCTCTATCGAATAACCGCATTTGGGGCATTGTATATTGACCTTATCTCTCATCGACATTATATCACTACCTTAGTTTAAGAAATTTTCAACATTAGTTTAAAAAGATGTTGATAACTGTCCTTTTTATTATATCATTGTTGTCATGATTAAGCAAGAAAAAACCGGGCAAACGCCGGGGTTTTTGAATGAGTAAACAATTTATGAACAAAGCCAATTCATAACGATTGTATCAAGATATGAGGAATCCAAAAGGCACTGGAATTGCTTATCAGTA
>OMYH01000116.1 GCA_900315255.1 uncultured Eubacteriales bacterium
CTTCCCAATAATAACCGATGTCCCTGACTTAAAACGAAACTCGATAAAGACATCGCATACCTTTACGAGGTTAATGTCATTAGCCTCAAAGTATGCGTCAAATAATCAACGTCCCATAGTAAAGCATCAGGTGATGCGGTTTTTTTATAATTTGACTTTTTTCAACTGGTACGATAAAGTAAACGGAAACTGGATATATCCAAATCAGAAACTAACTGCTACAATGATAAAAAACACGAAAGTGAGGAAATTATCATGGAAGACAGATATCAATTAAACAAGGAACTGGCACAAATGCTCAAGGGCGGAGTTATTATGGACGTTACAACACCAGAACAGGCTGTCATTGCGCAGGAAGCAGGTGCATGTGCAGTCATGGCACTTGAACGGATACCGGCTGACATCAGAGCCGCTGGCGGAGTATCAAGAATGAGCGATCCTGCTATGATCCGTTCGATTCAGGAAGCTGTTACGATTCCCGTTATGGCAAAATGCCGTATCGGTCACTTTGTGGAAGCGCAGATACTTGAAGCAATAGAGATCGACTATATCGACGAGAGCGAAGTCCTTTCTCCTGCCGACGATGTTTACCACGTTGATAAGCGGCAGTTCAAAGTACCGTTCGTCTGCGGTGCGAGAGATCTCGGAGAAGCTCTGCGCCGTATTGCCGAGGGTGCTTCGATGATACGCACTAAGGGTGAACCGGGCACGGGCGATATCGTGCAGGCCGTCAGACATATGAGAATGATGAATTCGCAGATACGCCACGCAGTATCTCTCAGTGAGGATGAACTGTATGAAGAAGCAAAGAAGCTGCAGGTGCCGTATGATCTGCTGAAACAAGTCCATGACAGCGGCAGGCTTCCCGTTGTTAATTTTGCGGCAGGCGGCGTGGCAACTCCTGCTGATGCAGCCCTTATGATGCAGCTCGGAGCAGAGGGCGTGTTCGTCGGTTCGGGTATATTCAAATCAGGCGATCCCGTAAAACGTGCTTCAGCAATCGTTCAGGCTGTGACCAACTATACAGACGCAAAACTGATAGCAGAGCTTTCATCAGGACTTGGCGAAGCAATGGTCGGCATCAATGAACAGGAAATAAAGCTCATCATGGAAGAAAGGGGCAAATAATGCGTATCGGTGTTCTTGCCCTTCAGGGAGCATTTGCAGAGCATATATCCAAGCTGAAACAGATAAATGTTGAAGCATTTGAGATCCGTCAGCTAAAAGACCTAAGCGGACATTTTGACGGTCTGATTCTCCCCGGCGGTGAAAGTACAGCTATGCGAAAGCTGTTAGGTGATCTCTCTCTGTATGAACCGCTGAAAGAAATAATACAGAATGGCTTGCCTGTTTTCGGGACCTGCGCCGGTATGATATTGCTTGCCAAAGAAATAGAGGGAGAGGAACCTTGCTTCGGAACGCTCGATATAACCGTAAAACGGAACGCTTACGGCAGACAGCTCGGCAGTTTTCGCTGTGTTGATGAGTTTGCAGGAAAAGAAATTGAAATGCCGTTTATCCGTGCGCCCTATGCAGAACGTGTTGGAGAGGGTGTGAACGTGCTTTCCAGAATCAAAGGAAAAATAGTTGCTGTACAGCAGGATAATCAGCTTGCGACAGCCTTCCACCCTGAACTTACCAATGATACGTCTGTATACGAATATTTCATCAAAATGGTTGAAAACCGCCGGTAAAAGTAGTATAATAAAGAAAAATATACAAAGGGGTGCAGAGAATGTACATTGAGATAGATCACAGCAGCACGATCTGTGCCTATATGCAGATTTATCAGGAATTGCGAAGTCGTATCATCTCAGGAGCATTTGTGTACGGTGCGAAGCTCCCGTCAAAACGTGTGCTTGCAAAGGAGTGTCTTGTCAGCATTATAACAGTTGAACACGCATACCAGCTTTTATGCGATGAGGGGTACTGCGAAATGAAGCCGAGAAGCGGCTGTTATGTTAAGTATTGTTCGGATAACTTCTTTCCTGTATCTGACAAGAAAAATGATTCTACAACACCTTCAAATGCGGCTATTATCCATAATGATAACATCTCTTTCTCAACGGTTTCGTCATTACTAAGAAAAGTAATCCTTGACAGCGGAGAGCGCATTCTCATGAAATCTCCGACAGGCGGCAGTGCTGAGCTACGTGACGCAATATGCCGTTACCTCGCAAGATGTCGAAACATAAACGTTTCAAGCGAACAGATCATCATTGGTTCGGGTGCGGAATATCTGTATGGACTCTGCATCCAGATGCTTGGCAGAGATAATATGATAGCTTTGGAATCTCCCTCGTATGAGAAGATACGTGCGGTGTATACCGCAAACGGCGCTGTCTGCGATATGCTCGAAATGGACAGCGAGGGTATCCGTACCGATGAGCTTGAACGCTCACAGGCAAAGATACTCCATGTTACGCCGTTCAACAGCTTTCCGAGCCTTATAACTGCATCTGCTGAACGCAGACATTATTATCTTGAATGGGCTTCTCATAGAAATGCGGTGATCATCGAAGACGACTACGACTCGGAATTTACTCTGAACGGAAAAGCACCACAGACGCTTTTCGCTCAAACGACTGACGAGAACGTGATCTATATCAACACCTTTTCCAAAACGATAGCCCCATCGCTGAGAGCAGGATATATGGTTCTTCCTAAGAAATATCTGACATTGTACAATGATAGAGTAGGCTTTTATTCCTGTACTGTACCTATGCTAGAACAGTTTTTTCTCGCTGAATGGCTTGACAGCGGAGAGTTTGAACGCACGATCAGCCGCATAAGGAATAAAACATGATGAGATTGATTTCTGAGAAATCCAATAATTCTAAAGTGCCAATTGTCACTTTGAAAGTATGCGACAAACAATCGACGCCTTGCAGTAAAGAACTAGCCTTGCCAGAATGGCGAGGCTAGTAGCATCATGTATTAAGTGGTAAAATGATCGTCCCGACAGGCTGCGAGAACAGTTCCGTCAGATACTGCTCTGTATCCACACCG
>OMYH01000014.1 GCA_900315255.1 uncultured Eubacteriales bacterium
TTAGAGCAAGATACAGTTATTATTATGAACGCGTAATACCCGCAGGCGTTCGCCTGCCTAAAAATCTGACTGCGCAACTTCGGCACTCGATTTAATCAGCGTCTCCTTAAAAAAGTTTTTTTGAAATATGCAGGATCATTTGTACAATAATCTGATTTTTATTATTTTGAACCGCTCTGCATTCCTTGACACAACCGAAAATACGTTCTGATCAACCTGCTGCCTCGGAGTGATTACGTTGATTATTTTTTAATGTACTTTTTCCGCTTGCGTCAAGCTGCTTGTATGTTGCTGCGATCAGGAATGCTGCAACAATAAATGTGAGTATATCCGAAACGGGCATTGAGTACAGCACTCCGTCAAGTCCGAAGAATGTCGGCAGTACAAGAGCGAATCCTACACCGAAAACGATCTCTCTTATCATAGACAGCGCTGTAGATTCAACGGCCTTGCCCATAGCCTGCAGAAAAATAAAGCACGCCTTATTGACGCAGGCGAAGATCATCATACACAGATAAACTCTGAAAGCGTGTACCGCAAAATCGGTATAATATACGCTTTCGTTAGCTGCTCCGAAAACTGCAATAAGCTGTTTTGGAAAGCATTCTACTATAACGAGCGCCACGGCGCCGACGGCTGCTTCGGCGATCAGCAGTTTAGTGAAAAGTTCTTTTACTCTAAGCTTTAGTCCCGCACCCATGTTGAAGCCGACTATCGGTATACATCCTGCAGCCATACCCACTACAACTGATATTACTATCTGGAAGAACTTCATCACGATCCCGACAACTGCCATCGGTATCTGTGCGAATTGTTCCTGCATGAAAATTGGGTCCATAGCTCCGTATTTTCGTATCATATTGTTGATCGCAGCCATAGCCGCAACAAGAGAGATCTGCGAAAGGAAGCTCGTTAATCCGAGTGTCATAGTTTTCCTGATAATGACCCCACTCAGGGCGAAATCGGCTTTCGAAGGCTTGACAAGCTTCATGTTTCTCAGATACACGACTGCAAGCGCTGCTGTAACTATCTGTCCGATAACGGTGGCAACAGCCGCACCCATCATTCCCCGGCGGAAAGCAAAGATAAATATCGGGTCGAGTATAATGTTCAGAACTGCACCTGCCAGCGTGGAGAACATCGCAAACTTCGGGTTTCCGTCGGCTCTGATAACGGGATTCATCGCCTGCCCGAACATGTAGAAAGGAATACCAAGCGTTATATAGAAAAAGTATTCCTTTGAATGCCTGAAGGTTTCGGCGTTGACCATTCCGCCGAATAAAGCTATTATCTGATTACTGAATACAAGGTAAATAGCCGTCAATATCAGACTGCTTGCTATCACTGTCAGAACAGAATTGGCAACACTGATTTTTGCGTCGTTTGGGCGATTTCCTCCAAGGCTAAGGCTTACAAATGCACAGCAGCCATCGCCTATCATTACTGCAATAGCAAGTGCGATCACAGTTAAAGGAAAAACAACAGTATTCGCTGCATTTCCGTAAGAGCCGAGATAGCTCGCATTTGCGATAAAAATCTGATCAACGATATTATAAAGCGCTCCGACAAGTAGAGATATGATACAAGGTACGGCGTATTTTTTCATCAGCTTTGTGATCGGTTCATGTCCTAAGATCCGGTTTTCGTTATTTTCCATTATGATTCCTCCAAAAAATACAGCGTGTGCAAAAAGCCGGATTTATGCTTACGCCACACGCTGTTAATGCTAATTTATTCTGTTTTCTATGTCGTATCAGTCGAGATAAGAACCAACGGGTGAAGTGTTGTATTGCTTGATTATCCTGATTATCACAGACCCATCAGTCTGCTCGGCTTCATTTACGATTTTGTACTTTGCTGCGTTCCTTTCCAGCCCTGCCTTGTATTTGCTGACTTCTTCTTTTACAAGCTGTACAGCCAAACTGTGTTTAACATCGTCTTTAAGCATAAAATGCAGTGTCTGACAAATACACGCTTCTTTGATCCTTTTCATCTGATTTAACCTCCTGAAAATAATAAACGCGCAGCAAACAACCGGACTTACGCAAATTGTCTGCTACACGTTATGTTTTTATTATATCGCACAAATGTAAGAAATTCAAATGGTTATTTTGCACAAAGTTTGCCGTGTGACCAAACAGCACAATTTTCTTGTAAAACGGTAACATTTTAAAGTATTACATCAAAAAACAGGAAAAAGTCTTGTTTTTTTTCTATAAAAGTATATAATAGTATTAGAAGGCATTAGGTTCGACAGGACAGATAACCTATTTGCCAGATTTTATTTCATATGAAAGGAGTAGGATTATGAGAATTACCGATATAATCAGCCGTGATCAGATGTCATTATCGTTTGAGGTGTTCCCTCCCAAAAAGGAGACCTCATATGAAAGCGTAAAAACAGCCACTGAGGAAATAGCAGAATTAAAGCCTGCGTTTATGAGCGTGACCTACGGTGCAGGCGGCGGAACAAGCGAGTACACTTTGTCTATTGCAAAGAATCTCAAAGATAAATATAATGTTCCTATGCTTGCTCATCTTACATGTGTTTCGTCCGACAAGGATACGATCAGCAAAAAGATAAAAGATTTAAAAGACAACGGAATTACCAATATCATGGCGCTCAGAGGTGATCTGACTCCGGAATTGGAAAAATCCGACAGAAGCCGATGGGATTACCACCATGCTGTTGAGCTGATCCGTGAGCTAAAAGACAAAGGCGATTTTTGCATTGGTGCAGCGTGCTATCCCGAGGTACATCCAGAAAGCAGCTGTCAGAGAGATGATATAAAGTATCTCAAAGAAAAGGTTGACGCAGGAGTGGATTTCCTGACTACACAGATGATATTTGACAATAATCTGTTCTTTAATTTTATGTATAAGATCAGAGAAGCGGGGATCAATGTGCCTGTACTCCCCGGAATTATGCCTATAACTAACGGTAATCAAGTCGAGCGTGCGATCAAACTTTCGGGTGCTTTTATGCCGCAGAGGTTCAAGGCGATGGTCGATAAATTCGGGTCGAATCCCGCAGCAATGAAGCAGGCAGGAATTGCATATGCCACAGACCAGATAATAGATCTATATGCAAACGGAATTACAAATGTTCATGTGTATTCTATGAATAAGCCCGATATAGCTAAGGGAATATATGACAATCTTTCCGATATTCTTTGGAAGAGCTTTTGATACGGGGATAAATGATGGCTAACAGTGTATTTGTAAGAACTTACATAGGCGATGATGATTCTTTTGCTGTAAACCGCAAAGAGGTTTTTCGCTATGCAGGCTACGGCGGTCTGACTGATACGAAAGATGAACAGATCGAGAAGCTCCTAAACGAAGTCATAGCTGAATGTAATGAGGATTTGTCGTACAAGGTGTGTTACAGACAAATGGAGCTGAGATGGGAAAACTCTGTTCCCGTGCTGCCGTTTCGGACCGATTCTAAAAACCTTGCCAAATGTCTTGAGGGAAGCAGCAAGGTCGTTATCTTTGCGGCGACGATCGGATTAGGTATCGACAGAAAAATATCAAGAAACAGACTTCTTTCTCCCACAAAGGCGCTGCTTATGCAGGCCTACGGAGCGGAACGTGTCGAGAAATTATGCGATGTTTTCTGCTCTGAAATCGGGAACGAGGCGGCTCGGGAGGGTCTGTTCTGCACTCCGAGATTCTCTCCGGGCTACGGCGATCTTCCGCTTGAAACACAGAAGGATGTATTCAGGCTGCTTGAATGTAATATTAAGATCGGTATCTCGTTAAACAGAAGTCTGCTGATGACACCGTCCAAATCGGTTACGGCTATATTCGGACTTCGGGAAAAGAACCGCGCAAAGTCAGGAAACAAATGCGAGCTGTGTTCAAAAACAGATTGTTTGTTCAGAGATACTCAGACAAAGGAGGAATGTCATGAAAGTACTTGATTTCATTAAAAATAATATAGTTTACCTTGACGGAGGTATGGGCACTCTCCTTCAGAAGGAAGGTCTGCAGCCCGGAGAGCTTCCCGAAAGATGGAATATAACCCACAGCAATGTTATTGTTTCAATTCAGAAAGCTTATTTTGATTCGGGAACAAATATTGTTTGTACAAACACATTCGGCGCAAATTCTTTAAAATATGACGATGAAGAATTACGGGCGGTTATCACAGCGGCAGTAGAAAATGCAAAGAAAGCTCGTGATACAAGCATAGGTACTCAGGAGAAGTTTATAGCTCTTGATATAGGTCCTATGGGGAAGCTGCTCAGACCCTTCGGCGATTTTGATTTTGAAGAAGCAGTCGATGCATACGCAAAGACTGTCAGAATAGGCGCTGCCTGCGGAGTTGATCTGATATTCATAGAAACAATGAACGACAGTTATGACACTAAAGCCGCACTGCTTGCAGCAAAGGAAAACAGCAGCCTGCCTGTGTTTGTATCGAATGCATACGGCGAGGACGGCAAGCTGATGACAGGCGCATGCCCTGCAGCTATGACTGCTATGCTTGAGGGAATGGGCGCAGATGCGATAGGGGCGAACTGCTCGCTCGGTCCGAAGCAGCTCAGAGGGGTTGTCGAGGAGTATCTTGAATATGCTTCGGTACCCGTTCTTCTGAAACCTAATGCCGGGCTTCCCCGCAGCGAAAACGGAAAAACAGTATATGATGTTTATCCCGATGAGTTTTCGGACGATCTGCTCGAATACGTTAACATGGGCGTTCGTATCATCGGCGGATGCTGCGGTACTACTCCCGATTATATATATGCATCGGTTCAAAAAACAAAAAGCATTGTTCCCGCTGAGATCATTCCTAAAAACAGAACATTGATAAGCTCCTATACTCATGCGGTTGAATTTGGCAAATCTCCGATACTGATAGGCGAAAGAATTAATCCAACAGGAAAAAAACGTTTTAAAGAAGCACTTCGGAATAATGATATCGACTATATACTCGGCGAGGGGCTTACTCAGCAGGAGAAAGGCGCTCATGTTCTCGATGTCAATGTCGGGCTTCCCGAGATTGACGAGGTCGGAATGCTCAGCACAGTAACCTTTGAACTTCAGGCGATCATTGATCTTCCGCTTCAGATCGACACGACTAACGTTACAGCGATGGAATCGGCTCTCAGAAGGTATAACGGAAAAGCCATGATCAATTCCGTAAACGGTAAGGAAGAGGTTATGAAAGAGATATTCCCTCTTGTGAAAAAATACGGCGGACTTGTAGTGTGCCTAACTCTTGACGAAGACGGAATTCCCGATACAGCTGAAAAAAGGGTAGAAATAGCCGAGAAGATAATCCGCAGGGCAGGAGAGTTCGGCATAGACAAGAAGGATCTTATTTTTGATACGCTCGCTATGACGGTAAGCGCCGACAGTCGCGCGGCTCTTGCCACTCTGGAGTCGCTTAACACCATACGGAATAAGCTCGGTTGTAATACATCGCTCGGAGTGTCCAATATTTCGTTCGGACTTCCGAACCGTGATATAATAACGTCTGTATTTTTTACTCTTGCTATGGAAAACGGATTATCGGCGGCGATAATGAATCCGAATTCTTCCGAGATGATGAAGAGCTATTACTCATTCCGTGCGCTTCACGCTATTGATGATAATTGTACCGATTATATTGAAAACATCGGAAAATACATAACTGCCGCCGCACCGGTGACGACAGCCGTGACCGATGTGAAAAATCAAAGTGCGGAGTTTGACAGTCCTCTTCAAAGGGCAATAGTCAAAGGATTGAAGGAGCAGGCAGCCGAGCTGACGAAAGACCTTCTGAACTCCGAAAAACCGCTCGATATCGTGACATCTCACATCATACCGGCGCTTGATATTGTAGGTAAAGGCTTTGAAAACAAGACTATGTTCCTGCCGCAGCTTCTGATGAGTGCCGAGGCGTCGCAGTGTGCATTTGAACAGATCAAGAAAAGAATGGCTGATACTGCCGAGAGCAGTGTCAACCGAGGAAAGTTTGTTATTGCCACTGTACACGGAGATATTCACGATATAGGAAAAAACATTGTAAAACTAATACTCGAAAACTACGGCTTTGAGGTGTTTGATCTCGGAAAAGATGTGCCGCCCGAAACGGTGGTAAACGCAGTTGTCGAGCAAAAAGCTCCTTTGGTGGGTCTTAGCGCACTGATGACCACTACTGTGCCGGCTATGGAGGAAACGATCAAGCTGCTGAGAAGAGATGCGCCGTGGGCAAAGGTATTGGTTGGCGGCGCAGTGCTGACACAAGAATATGCCGATCGTATAGGGGCGGATTTTTACGGTAAGGATGCAATGGCTACTGTTCGATACGCAACGGAGGTCATGGAGCATACAGAATAAATAATATAAAAGGATAAGGAGAGAAAAGAATGAAAACGATAACTAAAATTATCTCATGTGCAGCGGCAGCTGCGGTGTTGATACCAAATATTGCATTTGTGGTATCCGCCGACGAAACACAGGAGCGTGTGAGGATCCTTATAGAGAACAATACGTTCTCTGCCGCAGACGGTGCTGCATGGGAAGGCACGCTTCTGGACGAATGGGTTACCTGGGACGGCAAAATGTCCGCAGCGGAATTATTTGAAAACACACTGACCGAGAAAGGATACACACAGACAGGTGCGAGTGATAACTATGTCACCGAGATCAACGGGTTGACGGCGCAAGCCGATGCGGCAAAAATGGGAGGCTGGATGACAGGTCTTGACGATTGGTACGGAAACGGCGGTATTGCTACGCTCAACCTCGAGAGCGGCGACGAGATCATCTTTTCGTATTCCCTGAATTGGGGAGCGGATATCGGTTCGGATTATACATCAACAAGTACAAAGCTTCTGTCTGTCGTTCCCGACAAAGGACAACTGTCACCGGAGTTTTCTTCGGACATAACCGAATATGTTCTGACTCTTCCCACAGATGCAGATTCTGTAAAGATAACCCCTACTGCAGAGAACAAGAGCTTCAGATATAAAATATATAAAAATGAATATTTGCCCGAAGATGCTACTGCCGATTATAAGCGTACTGAGTCAATACCCGTAAAGAACGGTGACGTTATCTACGTCGGTGTGGGCCACGGCAGCTGGCATTCCTATATGCCCGAGGGTGCGGAAGAAACAGTGTATAAGATCACTGTCAAAGGCGGAAGCACGACTGCATCAGACACCGATAAGGAGAGCGATAACGATACTTCATCGGATATTACCGTTCCCGACAAGCAGAATGATTTTTCGGATATTACCGTTGAGGCTATGGTATCGGTCTTACACAAAGGGCTGACTCCGAAGGATAATGACTATCTGCCCGGCGATGAGTGGGTATTACTGACCAATTGCCGCCTCGGGCTTTGCAGTGAAAAAGATGCAGACAGCTATCTTGCGAAGCTTGCTGAAACGCTGAAAAGCGATCCTCCGAAAAGACCCACAGATTACGCTAAATATACTTTGGTATTGACATCACTCGGAAAAGATGCCTCCGATTGGAACGGTACAGATATGACCGCAGCATTGGCTGACCTTGATTTTATTACAAAGCAGGGTATCAACGCATCGGCATATTCACTGCTTGCACTCGATTCAAATAATTATGCCGTTCCATTGGCAGAAAGCGGAAAAGAGCAGACCACACGTAAAGAGCTTATTTCGGAGCTGATGGGATTACAGTTAAAGGACGGCGGCTGGGCATTTTTCGGAGATACCTATGAGCCCGACATGACGGGAATAGTTCTGCAGGCGCTCTCACCATATTACGGAAAAGACCCCGATGTAACAAAGGCGGTTGATCACGCTCTGGATCTGCTTAGTGAAAAGCAAAATGATGACGGAACATACACATCTTACGGAGAGCCGAACTGCGAAAACAGTGCGCAGATAATCATAGCGCTGTCTGCTTTGGGTATCGATGCCGATAAGGATGATCGTTTCATCAAGCCTGACGGCAGTGCGCTTGACGGATTAAAGAAGTTCTGGCTTCCCGATGAGAACGGTTTTTCTCATGCTTTGAATGCCGGGAAAAATGGACTCGCTTCGGTACAATCATACGAGGCACTCTGTGCCTATCAGCGGTTTGTCAATAATCAGACTGCATTATTTGATATGACTGACGTGAAAACAAGTACAGCGACCGATTTTGATAATCAGGACGGCAACAGCAGTTCATCAAAGACAAATACAAGCAGTACATCAACATCAAATTCACAGACCACTGTAACAACGACGCAGGTTACAACGACTGTAGAAACGGGTGATAAGGGGTATGGCGCGATTCTGATGATCCTTCTGATATCCTCGGCGGCTGTCGTTCTCAATCGCAAAAAGGATAGTTCGGTTGAATAAAGCAGGAATGCAAAAATACCGCTTTATGTTTGCTGTGAATTTGTTTGCATAATTTCGGCACAATATCTGTGCGGTAATACATATATTTTAAAGGCTGTTTAAATACAGCCTTTAAAAATTCGATAAACATTATGAGGTATAATATATGAAACGGTTTTTTGAAAAAAATAAAACCCGTTTAATTGTGGGAGCAATAATTATAGCAGCTTTAACCTCAGCGTTTTTTTTGGGGGAGAAGCTGCCGGCAAAAGAAATACCCGATATCTCTGCTGCTACCTCTGATACTGCATTAACGGTTACAGCCGACAGTGAGTCTTCGGTACATCACGAAAGCAGCTTTGTATCCCATGTATCAGGTCAGCAGAATACGTCTGCCGAATCAAAGAATAGTAATTCCTCCGCAAACGATAGTTCGATGTCTGTCAGCAGTACAAAAGAGGAATCAAAAACAAGTTCTTCCGCAGTTCCCGCAGCGTTCAGCAGCAAAACGCAGATCAGCTCTGCCGAACAGAGTGATAATCCCGAAGGCGAAGAAACTCCTTCATCCGATGAGAATACCGATAGAACAGACGAATCGTCTTTTTACGGGGAAGAAACAGATCCCGACAGCGATTCTTCTGCATCCTCCGAGGATGTTTTGAACAGTAATGATTCAGACGGGGAATACCGGTGTACGCTCACCGTCAGTTGTGTCAATGCTTTGACAAACGAAAAGCTGAGCGAAAGTATAAGAGAATTATTACCTTCCGACGGGTCGATTCTGGAAGAAACAGAGTTTAGCTTTTCGGAAGGAGAATCTCCCTTCACGCTGCTCCAAAGAGTTTGTCGGAAAAACGGGATACCCTTTGAATACTCTGTTATACCGCTTACGGGCGGCATTTATGTCGAGGGGATAAATAATCTGTACGAGCTGGACTGCGGCAGCCTTTCGGGGTGGATGTACAGTGTAAACGGAGAATTTCCGTCGGTAAGCTGTTCTGATATTACGCTTTCCGAAGGAGATCGTGTGGCTTTTTTGTATACCTGTGATCTCGGTGACGATGTAGGTAATCATTACAGAGGTGATTGATATGGAAACAGGCTTCGGAAGATTTCACCCTGCCGCTGCGCTGTTGTATTTTGTTTCGGTGCTGACTGTTACTATGGTGATAATGAATCCTGTTCTGCTGATTATTTCGTGCGCTGCCGCCGTACTGAATATTGCTTATTTCGGAGGGATCAACGCAGTCTTTCATTACCTTAAGCTGACGTTTTTTACTTCTGTTATGATCATAGTAATTAACCCTTTGATAAGTCACAAGGGGATAACAATTCTATTGTATTTGCCTGACGGTAACCCTCTCACTCTTGAATCTGTAATATTCGGTATTGCCGCCGCTGTGATGATGTCCTGCATTTTTGCATGGTTTTATACTATAAATCGTGTTTTCACGTCCGACAAGATCATCTGTCTTTTTGGTAATTTTATGCCGAAAATAGCTTTGCTTATTTCAATGACTCTGAACTTTGCGGAAAAGTTCATCATTAAACTGCGGGATGTCAGAGCGGTGCAGTCAACAATAGGTATTGACACAGCTAAAGGTTCTCTGATGAAAAGACTGAAGAATTCCGTCACGATCTTTTCTATTATGATCCAATGGGCGATGGAAAGCTCGGTCGATACTGCGGACTCCATGAAAAGCCGCGGATACGGATTGAAAAAACGTACAAGCTACACTGTGTACAGAATATTTCCGAGAGATATTATCATGTTGGTCTTTATACTGATTTGCGATGCATTGATCCTGACAGCATTCCGGTCGGGTGCTGTAAATTACAGTTATTATCCGTCATTTTCGTTTGGAATACAGATAATTAATATTGCGGTATACTTTATCTTTGCGGCTCTTTGTCTGATGCCGCTTTTGATCAATATCAGGGAGGACGGAAAATGGAAATATATAAGATCGAACATCTGAGCTTTACATATCCGAATCAAGACGTCCCTGTTCTGAATGATCTTTCTTTTTCAGTAGAAGAAGGGGAGTTTCTGACCATTTGCGGACTTTCGGGCTGCGGCAAAAGCACACTGCTTCGTAACCTGAAAACGTCTTTGTGTCCCCATGGCAAGACCTGCGGAAATGTGTTTTTTATGGGCAGACCGTTATCTGATACAGATCAGCTTACACAAGCAGAACAGATCGGCTTTGTTATGCAGTCGCCCGACGACCAGACAGTTACCGATAAAGTGTGGCACGAACTCGCTTTCGGACCGGAGAACCTTGGAGTTCCGTCTTACGTTATACGAAGGAAAGTCGCAGAGATCGCTCTTTTTTTCGGATTCACGAATATCATGTATAATAAAATAAGCGAGCTGTCAGGAGGACAAAAGCAGCTGCTGAACCTTGCGTCCGTTATGATACAGGAGCCTTCTGTGCTGATACTTGACGAGCCTGTTTCTCAGCTTGACCCTGCCGCAGCGGAAGAATTCATTATTCTTCTTGATAAGATACACAGGGAATTCGGAACTACTGTCATCTTGTGTGAACACACTTTGGAGCAGATATGTACATATACAGACAGGATCATTGTGATGAACGCAGGCAAAATTGATTTTGAAGGAACACCGCAGGAAACGGCAAAGTATCTTTATCGCTCAAATGATCCTTTATTCGAATCAATGCCCGTATCTGCAAGAATAACGGCAGCCTGTACAAATGATCGCTATGACATTCCGATGACGGTCGGAGAGGGAAAGCGTTTCCTGACGGATTATGTAGATGGAATAAAGCTTAAAGAGGTAACCCATGAATACTATAAACCGACCGAAAAAGAGAAGCCGATCATCAAACTGAAAAACATTTTCTTTCGTTATAAAAAAGATACACCCGATGTTCTGAAAGGATTGTCTTTTTCCGCATGGAAAGGCGAGATCACCGCAATAACAGGGGGAAACGGTTCGGGAAAAACAACTTTGCTCAAAACGATAGCAGACATTCTGCACCCATACAGCGGCTTGCTGACCGTTGGAAAAAAAGAGGGGAAATCTCCCAAAATATGTTTGCTGCCGCAGGATCCAAGGAATTTGTTTTTGAAAGAATCTGTAGAGCAGGATCTCCTTTCTGCTTTTTCAGGAGATAAAAACCCGGACGAGTGTACTGATGCTGTTAAGCGGATGCTTGAGTTCTGCGGTCTGGAAGATGTGAAATATCGTCACCCATATGATCTTTCGGGAGGAGAACAGCAGAAAGCTGCTTTGGCGAAGGTGCTGCTGTACGGTCCCGATGTACTCCTGCTTGACGAGCCTGTAAAGGGTATGGATGTGAGATCAAAGTCCGAAACAGGGGAGATGCTCCGCTGCCTTGCCAAAGCAGGGGTATGCGTAATCATGGTCAGTCATGATATTGAATTTTGTGCGGAGTATGCCGACAGATGCGCATTTTTCTTCGATGGCGATGTTGTAGGCACTGCACCCCCCGACAGCTTTTTTTCGAAGAATACTTTTTTTACCACGCCTGCGGCGGCAATGGCGAAGAATGTGATACCCAATGCCGTTACTGCGAATGATATTCGCAGGGCGATTTCTGTTTCTTTGCCTGATAAGGCTGAGAACAGACCTCCGTTTGTTTTTCCAAAAACAGGTATGACTGCACAAGGGGAAACAAAGATAAAAAGAAAAACAAAAACCTATCCGAAGATCTTATTCTTTTTTTCTTCGGTACTGTTTTTGTTCTATGCTGTGTTAAGACATTTCTTTGAAACAACTATTCCGATAAAGAAAACGGTTCTCGACATAGCGGTGATTACGCTTTTGCTTATATTTCTTATTGTTCTTTCAGGGAAGAAATCACCTGCCGAAAACATATCGATACGGCGTGTCAAACAGTCGTCGGGTTACATAGCGTCAGAAATTATATTTATACTTACCGCCGTACCCATAACGATATTTATAGGAATAATCTGTTTCGGTGACGCAAAGTATTTGTTTATATCTCTTTTGATAATGCTCGAATGTACCGTCCCGTTTCTTGCCGCATTTGAAAAATCGCATATTCGCACAAGAGAATTGGTTTTGATAGCGGTAATGTGTGCTATGGCAGTTACTGCACGAGCGGCATTTTATATGTTTCCGCAGCTAAAGCCCATTACGGCGATAGTGATCATCGCAGGAGCATCTCTTGGTGCGGAATCCGGGTTTCTGGTCGGGTCTGTTTCCATGCTTGTATCAAATATTCTTTTCGGACAGGGTCCGTGGACGCCATGGCAGATGTTTGCCATGGGCATGACAGGCTTTTTATCGGGCATAATATTCGGAAGAAGCTCTTTTCCAAAAAACAAATACTCGTTTGCTGTATTCGGTTTTTTTTCAGCACTTTTATATGGCGGTATAATGAATCCTGCTGCGATAATCATGTCGCACATGGAGCTGTCATACGGTAATATTATTGCTTTTTATGCAACGGGTCTGCCGCCGGACGTTGTTCACGGTGTTTCAACAGCCTTATTTTTATTTTTGGCAGCTGTTCCCATGATACGCAAGATAGAGCGTGTCAAGTTGAAATACGGTTTGATCTGTGAGAACTGATCATTTCCTTTTGATGTGTACATCAATATGGAGCGGTAAAATCTTCTCAAAAAAATAAAAAATTTCTTTACAAACCGATCTGATTGTGATATAATATCATCATGCTGTGCATACGGCAGCGGTTATACCCCTTTCACGGTTGTTGGTTTCACCTTGACCGCATTCTGTGAAATGTCCGAAAAGGGTAAATAGTATTATAAAGGTGGATTTTCAAATGACAAAGGCAGAAAAGACTGCTATCATGGCAGAATATGCAACACACGAAGGCGATACAGGTTCTCCTGAGGTACAGATCGCTGTTCTCACAAAGAGGATCAATGACCTCACAGAGCATCTTAAGACTCATAAGAAGGATCATCATTCTCGCCGCGGTCTTCTTAAGATGGTTGGTAAGAGAAGAAATCTTCTCAACTACCTGATCAAGGTTGACATCGAGAGATATCGTTCTATCATCGCAAGACTTGGCATTCGTAAATAATTCATCAAGAGAAGGGGACAGATGTTTATTCGTCTGTCCCCACAAGTTCAAATTTTGTTTAAAAAGTGTTAACACACTTTATATAAAAACAGAGTTGTGCAGGTATATTTAGCGGTAAAATATGCGTTCAGATAATTGAGCATATATTTTATTGCTAAGTAACTGCAGCGCTCTTAAAAGGAGATGTAAAAATGGCTAATACAATGAAGACTTTTGACAAGTTCAGAGTTTTTGAAACAGAGTTTGCAGGCCGTCCGCTCATAGTTGAAACAGGCAAAATGGCTCAGCTTGCGAACGGATCATGCCTTGTTCGTTACGGTGATACCGTGGTTCAGGCAGCAGTTACAGCGTCGGCAAAGCCCAGAGAAGGCGTAGACTTCTTCCCACTTTCGGTTGATTACGAGGAGAAGCTGTATGCTATAGGCAAGATCCCCGGATCGTACCTCAAAAGAGAGGGCAAGCCTTCCGAAAAAGCAATTCTCACATCAAGAGTAATAGACAGACCTATCAGACCCCTTTTCCCGAAGGATATGAGAAATGACTGCTCGATCGTTGCAACCGTTATGTCGGTTGATCCCGACTGTTCGCCCGAGATAACAGCTATGGTTGCGACCTCGATCGCTCTTTCAATTTCCGATGTTCCGTGGAACGGACCTGTAAGCAGCGTTTCAGTCGGATATGTTGACGGAGAATATGTGATCAATCCGAACAAGGAACAGAGAGCAGTCAGCAGAATGGCTGTAACGGTAGCGTCTACAGATTCCCGTATTGCTATGATCGAAGCAGGCGCAGACTGTGTTTCCGATGATGTTATGTATAATGGTATTATGGCAGGTCATGAAGCAAACCAGAGCATCATTGAGTTTATCAAGGGAATTCAGGCAGAGATAGGCAAGGCAAAGTTTGAATATCCGAGCAACGAGCCTGATCACGATATGTTTGAGGCTATAAAGGCTTTCTGCGAAGAGGATGTCAAGGCGGCTCTCGATACAGATGATAAGACTGTAAGAGACGAGAGACTCAAGCCGATCTATGAGGCAGTACATGAGAAATTCGATGAGATCTATCCCGAGATGGAAGCTCAGATAGATGATTGCCTTTATAAGACACAGAAGTATATAGTAAGACGTTGGCTGCTTGACGAGCAGAAGCGTGTTGACGGAAGAGGTATGAACGACATTCGTCCGCTTGCATCGGAGGTAGGCATTCTTCCGAGAGTACACGGTTCGGGTCTTTTTACAAGAGGTCAGACTCAGGTCCTCACAATTACAACACTCGGTCCTGTATCCGAAAAGCAGCTGCTTGACGGTATTGACGACGAGGTAGAGAAGAGATATATTCATCACTATAACTTCCCGAGCTATTCTGTTGGTGAGACAAAGCCGAGCAGAGGTCCGGGACGCCGTGAGATCGGTCACGGCGCACTTGCAGAGAGAGCACTCTTGCCGGTTATTCCTTCGGTTGAAGAGTTCCCCTATGCTATCCGCCTTGTAAGTGAGGTAGTATCCTCGAACGGCTCAACATCGCAGGGATCGGTATGCGGTTCAACATTGTCGCTTATGGATGCAGGTGTTCCTATAAAAGCTCCTGTAGCAGGTATTTCCTGCGGCCTTATAACCGAGGGAGAACGTTGGATGACAATGGTAGACATTCAGGGACTCGAGGATTTCTTCGGTGACATGGACTTCAAGGTTGCAGGTACAAAGGACGGAATCACAGCTATCCAGATGGATCTGAAGATCAGCGGTCTTACACCCGAAATGGTCAAAGACGCTCTCGAAAAGACGCATAAGGCACGCAATTACATCCTTGACGAGGTAATGCTAAAGGCTATTCCCGAGCCGAGAAAAGAGCTTTCTCCCTATGCTCCCAAGATGTACAATACTGTTATTCCTGCCGATAAGATCAGCGAGGTCATCGGTAAGAGCGGAAAGGTTATCAAGGAGATCCAGGCTCAGTTTGAGGTTAAGGTCGATATTGAAGAAAACGGCGATATTGGCAATGTATTTGTCAGCGGTATGGATGCCGATAAGTGTAAGGGCGCAGTGGCAGCGATTGACCTGATCGCTAACGGTCCCGAGATAGGTGCAATATTCTATGGCAGAGTTACAAGAATAATGGACTTCGGCGCATTTGTCGAGATCGCACCCGGCATGGAAGGCTTGTGCCATATCTCAAGACTTGATGTTAAACGTACCGAGCAGGTTACAGATGTTGTTACCGAAGGAGATACTATTATAGTCAAGGTGCTTGAGATCGATGACAAGGGAAGACTGAATCTTTCCAGAAGAGATGCTCTGATCGAAGTTGAAGGTCTCAAACCCGAGAATGATATTTCTCAGTCCCCGAGAAAGCCTCGCGGCGGAAATGACAGAAGACCGGGTTCCAAACGACCGAAGTATTGATTAAAAATAATATAAAATTATTTTCCGGGCAGCAAAAGTGCTGTCCGGTTATTGTTTGTATAAAGCTGTTAGTGTTAGCTGCTTTTTACGGGTTTTGACAAAAAAACAAGTCTTCCTCAATTTGAAGAAGACTTGATTTCTTTACCTTGTATCAGCTAATGAAACTCTTTTTGATCATGTTTACTGCATTGTAAACAGAATCCATGAAGCTGTTAGCTTTCTTTGCATCCAGGGTAACACCTTTGATATAATAACGCACATCAAAGAATAAACTAATTATCATAACCAACAATAACGTGCTTGCGCTGATCATGAATAACACGATCCATATAAGAAGCGGCATTGACATAACCTCTTCGTTTTTATATGATACTGTGATCTTATTCTTCCACAGTGTTTCCAGTATGGAAAGTACCGTGTTTTTGAATTCCGAATCCTCTTGTGCAGCAGTTTTACTGCAGTTGAAATTACGGAAATCCTGTCCGGGGTTATTGCTGTATCCTTCATAACCCGAAGAGCCATACATATTACGGGCGGTCATATATGTTCTCTCCACATAGATCATAGCGTCTATTAAGTCGTTATTGTTTTTTTCCAAAGCTTCCTCTGCCTGCTCACGGGTTATTCCCGATTTGCTCATGATTTTTTCTATCATTTCATCCTTTGTCATAATCAATCACCTTCCAATTAAGCTGTCACTGTTACGAATCAGAGCTGTTGTTTTGTTGATCTTCGTTTTCCGCTGCCTTATCATCAAGTATTATACCCGACTGTGCTTTGGGAACATCAGACTCTGATTGTGAACTCTGTGCGGAAACGGCTGCCGATTTGTTCAGGTTCACACTGTCTTTAACGATGTTTTCTCCGGTAGGTCTGAAATTGTTTGTATTCTCATTGTTGGAGCGGATGGTATCCGCAGAGGTTAATCCTTCAAAGGAATACTTGCATTCAAACATAAGACCTATGAAAAATGCAAAAACAACAACCGGGAATACAGGGAGAGTCGCTAACAGCATGATAATAAATAGAAGAATGGGCAGCTGAATGATTTTATTGCCCTGCCTGCGAACTACGAAAAAGTTCGATGTTCCGTCGCCTATAACCTTTTCGGCACGATTACCGGCTTTATTCAGAAATTCATCAACTGAGTTTCTCCTGTGGTTATAATACTGATTCCGAAACGGCGGCGGACCATAAAACCCGGGATTTCCGTAAGGTGGCGGATTAAACCCCGGCTGTTTGCCGACATTTGGCGGAGCACCATATCCGGGATTCGGAGGGAACGGAGCATTCGGCGGAAATGGTGGTTGTCTGAATTGACCACCTACACTGTTCATCTGACTGCTTACATACTGGTATCCAGGTGCTTGCTGATATGCCTGAGGGTTCATATTATCTCGGGTTCGTTCCAGATAGATAGCAGCGTCGAGCATATCCCAGTTGGATTTTTCAAGCGCATTCTTAGCTTGTTCGAGTGAAACATGGGCTTTTTCGCTCAAGGTTTCAACCATCTCATAACTTTTCATTTTATATACCTCCTATACTTAATCTACAGCTTGTCTGTTGCTGTGATTTAATAATACAATATCAAAATTAAAAGAAAATTTATTAATTATTAGAATAAGATTAGAATAGAGTTAGATAGAAAAAACGGCGTATTTTTAGGCAGTGCGGGATAATAGGTAAAATATCCTTTAGCCATGCGGTCGAAGAATCGGTTCTTTAGAAGAATATGGTCAATGCAATAAACCATATTTAAAGGATTGCTGCGTTTTAGCATCTCTTTGCAGTAAACTTCAAATCGGAGTAATGATTAATATTCAGGCATAGAATAAGATTCCCACGCTACCGCTGAGGGCAGTGTGGGAGCCTTGGTGTGTCAGTTAGTTACCTGTTCCATCATAGGCATTACGTTCAACATAAGCCATCATGGTATTGTTTCTCCATGCGTGTGCAACGGCAATCAGCAGAGGAGTAATCGAAACAAGTATCACATTATTAATCAAAATACCGGCTATGAACACAGCTATGATACAAATCCCGATGAATACCATAATAGCAATGTGCTCTTTCAGCCATTTCTTCTTGAAGAACTCTATTTTATCCTTCAATGAGAAGCTGCTGGCTTTGATAACCTGTGTCAGATTCTCCTCTGCGGCCTCCTTGTACTCATCATCGGTTAATCTCTTTCCACTAAGAATTTCATTGACACTAACACTAAAAAGTTCTCCTAAAACCAGCATCACATCTGCAGGTGGCAGATATACTCCTGTTTCCCATCGGGAGACTGTTTTATTAGTGACTCCGATTTTTTCTCCGAGTTGCTCTTGCGTCAGACCTTTCTCTTTTCGAAGATCCGCTATAAATTTACCTGTTTTCATAAGATCCATATGACCCACCTCCTGAGAAAAGCATAGCGAATCTCCACCAAATTGTCTTTACCATAAACAGCGAATTGCTGGACATTTCATTTCCAACCATCGCGCTGACATCTATCTCGCAGCCACAACTCCCCGACATCTAACTCGGCAACGGGGCATATTGACATCTATCAAGGCAACTCAACTCTCACACTTTTCGAGCCTTTTTGCCCTTGGATAAGTTACCGAGAAGCGTTTGGTCTGGCTGATACCAAATTTGCCCGATTGCCCGAAAACCACAGTGTTACCGGGCTTTCGAGATTATTCTCCTTTGACCTGTGACATCAACACGACCGTTTCCACATGCTGCGTCCTCGGGAACATATCCACAGGTGTGACCTCTTCTGTAATATAACCCTTCTCTTTAAACAGAGCGAGATCCCTTGCAAGTGTTTCCGGGTCACACGAAACATATACGACTCTTATCGGTGACATTGTGCATATCGCATCTATAACAGAGCTGTCACAGCCCTTTCTCGGCGGATCAATAATAACTACATCGGGTCTTGTTTTCTTCTTTGTCAGGTCTTTTGCGGCGAGGGCTGCGTCTGCACAGATGAATTCTGCATTCTGTATATTGTTGTTCAGTGCGTTTGCTTTTGCATTTTCGATCGCCTGCGGAATTATTTCTATTCCTAACACCCTTTTCACTTTATCAGCCATAGACAGACCTATCGTGCCTGCTCCGCAATACAGGTCAATGAGGAATTCCTTCCCTGTAAGATTAGCATATTCCTTTGCAATAGAGTACAGCTTTTCCGTCTGGTCATGGTTGATCTGATAAAACGACAGCGGAGATATATCAAAATTGAGGCCGCATAATGTATCCGTTATGTGATCCTTTCCATAGATTGTCAAGCACTTTTTTCCCATGATAACGTTTGTACGTTCACGATTTATATTCAGAATGATACTCTTTACTTTATCGGAATAAGCTGTGATCCTGTTTATAATATCTTCTTTTTTCGGAATGCTGTCGCCGTTAATGACAAGACATACCATAAATTGATCTGTTTTCTTGGCATGACGAATGTAAATGTGACGAATAAGACCCTTTCCCGTCGTTTCATCATAAACAGAAATATTATTCCTAATTATCCATTCCTTTACAAGCGCAGTGATGTCGTCAAATTCTTTCGGATGCAGCCTGCATTCGTCGCAGTCTATGATCCTGTGACTGTGAGTTCCGAAAAAGCCTGTAATAACAATGCCGTTTTTGTTACGCCCAACAGGAATCTGCGATTTGTTTCGGTAATGGTTCGGATCATCACAACCCACAATATCGTTCATTTTAAATCCGTCGAGCTTTCCGATCCTTGTCAGAGCGTCATATACGCGCTGCCGCTTGATTCTGAGCTCTTCTTTGTACGAAATGTGTCTGAATACACAGCCGCCGCATTTTGTGTAACAAGTACAGTCGGACTCTACTCTCATCGGCGACGGATTAATAATGCTGTCTGCCTTTGCAAAGGCATAGTTTTTCTTTACCTTAAGGATATGTGCGTTGATGACGTCCCCGGGCGCGGTAAGAGGAGTAAACACCGCCATACCGTCAACATGGCCGATACCGCTGCCCTGACCTGTCATGTCGGTTATCTCGAGAGTAATAATGTTATTCTTTTTCAATTCCAAAAAATCACCTGCTTTGTGTAACTAAATAGATTGTATCATGTTTTAACGGTCAAATCAACAAAAAAATCTTGCGAAATCGTCATTAATAGATTAATATTTAGGTTGATATTTTTTGAATTATGATATATAATGATTAGTAGCTAAATGTGATGCCGCATTAATCATTGTCATTTTGCGGTTTTTTCCTACAGATGTGTATATGATGATTATTCTGAAACAGAGGTGCTTTTCTTGTACGCAGACAAATTTTGTGATAAAACATACGACAGTATCCTTGATAGGATCAAAAGAATACATTTTGTCGGAATAGGCGGCTCGGGTATGTGTCCGCTCGCAGAAATTATGATCTCAAAGGGTTATGAGGTCAGCGGTTCGGATATGAACGACGGCGATACGCTCCGAAGAATCATAAGCTATGGTATTCCCGTGTATATGGGGCATGAGGCTAAAAATGTTGAAGGAGCTGAGCTTGTTGTTTATACTGCTGCCGTAAAGCCCGACAACATCGAGCTTGTTACAGCAAGGCAAAAGGGTATTCCCACCATCGAACGCTCGGTAATGCTCGGTATAGTAACAAGAAGATTTAAACGATCGATTGCCGTTTCGGGAACTCACGGGAAAACTACCACAACGGCGATGATCTCACAGATCATGATCGGCAGCGGCGCCGATCCTACTGCTATAATCGGAGGAACACTTCCGTCTGTCGGCGGCAACAGCTATGTCGGAAAATCCGAGATAATCGTTTGTGAGGCGTGCGAATATGTTGATTCGTTTTTACAGATCACTCCTGCGATAGCGGTCGTTCTGAATGTAGACGCTGACCATCTCGATTACTTTGAAAATATGGATAATATCAAAAAATCGTTCCGCAAGTTTATCGCCCAGACGTCAGAGGCTGTTATAGTGAATGGTGATGATGATAATGCCTTGGACTGCGTTAACGACACCGACCTGAAGGTGCTGACATTCGGCTTCGGTGATAATAATATGTACCGTGCTGTTATGACATCTCCCGAGGATACGGTTTATGACGCATTTGATTTCTATTGCGGCAATGAAAAGCTATGTAATATCGAGCTGTCGGTCCCCGGCAAGCATAACGTGTATAATGCCCTTGCAGCTGCATCGGCTGCGCATTATGCAGGAGTATCTCCGCAAGGTATTAGCGAAAACCTCCATAAGTTCACAGGTGTTCACAGAAGATTCGAGGTGCTTGGCACTCATGGCGGTATTACGGTCGCAGATGATTTTGCACATCACCCCACGGAGATCACCGCAGCTCTCTCAGCGGCTATGAAAATGGGATTTCGCAAGGTATGGAATGTCTTCCAGCCCCATACTTATTCACGTACTGCCATGCTTCTCGATGACTTTGCAAAGGCTTTGTCGATAGTCGATGAGGCTATTATCCTGGAGATTCTCCCTGTCCGGGAAAAGAATACATATAATATATACAACACCGATCTCGGAGCAAAGGTAGAAGGATCAAAGTGTATAGATACATTCGAAGATGCCGCAAAGTATGTCTGTGAGAATGCACAAGACGGGGATCTTATCCTGACAATGGGTGGCGGCAATGTTTATATGTGCGCTAATATGATAAACGATATGCTTAAAGCAAAATATGAATAAATGATTTATAAATACTCTCCCGAGAGATTTTGGAGAGTATTTATTTTGATATTTTTTTAGAAATTTATTGTTTTCTTTACAGGTTTGTGGTATTATATAATTGTTTGTGTTGGATAGTTTATGTTGAACTTGAAAGAATCAACAATTTTTTGATCGTTTGTTACAGAATATTCTGTTGCTGCGAATGTAATATAGTGGTTTGAAATATTTACAAAAAGAGAGGTATTTTAATAATGGCGAAAGAGAAAAGCGAAAATAAGACAGGTTTAATCAGAAAACTGTTTATCGAAGAAACAAGCAATACTTTCATCCAGTTTTTCAGAAGTCTGTTTGTCGGCGGTGCGGCAACGGTAGTTGATATTATTGTACTCGTGATCTGCCGCGAGCTGTTTCATACTCCGGAATCTGTTGCTGCGGCAATAGGCTTTGTATTTGGCGTTACCGTCAATTACATCATCTCGACTTTGTGGGTATTTGCAAAAGCCAAGGTTGAAAACAGAACAAAGGATTTTATCTTTTTTGTTATAATAGGTATCATCGGTGCACTCCTGACCGAGCTTATCATTGCTCCGTTCTCGATGGACGGTATGTTCGGAGAGGGCTTCTTAGTAACTCATCAAATGTTTGGTTCGCTGATACCTGCCGATAAATACTACATTGTGGGTAAATTTATTGCCGTAGTATTGGTGTATATCTGGAATTTCTGTGCAAGAAAGTTTATACTTTACAGAAATTGCGAAGAGTAATTACTATTTCAATTAGGAGTCAACAGAAATGAAAAAGATCGTAATAATAGGTGCAGGTCCTGCAGGTCTAACTACAGCATATGAACTGCTGAAGGATAATAAGGGCGAGTATCAGGTAGAAATACTTGAAGAAACACAATCAATAGGAGGTATTTCTCAAACTGTAAAACATAACGGAAACAGAATGGATATCGGCGGTCATCGCTTTTTTTCAAAAGATGATTCTGTTATGCAGTGGTGGAAAAAAATGATGCCCGTTCAGGGTGTAAACAGCTTTGACGATGAAAAGCTCGGCAGAACAAAGCCTCTTGAAAAAGGCGGTCCCGATCCGAACAAGGAAGATAGGGTAATGCTAATCAGACGCCGTATTTCAAGGATCTATTTCAACAAGCATTTCTTTGACTATCCTATCTCTATGAAATGGGATACCATAAAAGGTATGGGGTTCGGCACTACAATGGTGGCAGGCTTCAGCTATCTGAAGGCTTGCATATTCAAAAAGCCCGAAACAAGTCTTGGCAATTTCTATATCAACCGCTTCGGAAGAAAGCTTTACAGTATGTTTTTTGAGGGATATACCGAGAAACTTTGGGGACGTCATCCGAGCGAGATCTCTGCCGATTGGGGGGCTCAGCGAGTTAAGGGTCTGTCCATCAGAGCTGTGATCAAGGATATGTTCAAAAAAGCTTTCGGCGGCAAGAAAAACAATAAAGAGGTCGAAACGTCCCTTATTGAAGAATTCTGGTATCCTAAATACGGACCGGGTCAGCTGTGGGAGACAGTCGCAGCCGAGATCGAAAAGCTTGGCGGTACAATAAAAAAAGGCTATTCGGTAAAAAATATAGTCATAGATAAAAATAAGGTATCGCAGGTTGTCTGCGAAACAGATAAGGGCAGTGTTACGGTTGAGGGCGATATATTTGTTTCGTCAATGCCCGTGAAGGATCTTGTAGTTGGAATGACGGGAGACAAACCTTCCGATGATATTGTCGCAATAGCAAAGGGACTTCCTTACAGAGATTTCGTAACAGTCGGTTTGCTTGTTGACAAGCTTAATCTCAAGAACGAAACCAGTATTAAGACTCTCAATAACATAGTTCCCGACTGCTGGATATATGTTCAGGATACAAATGTGAAGCTTGGCCGCATTCAGGTGTTTAACAACTGGAGTCCTTATCTTGTGAAAGACCCCGAAAAATATGTATGGATAGGCTTGGAGTATTTTTGCGAGGAGGGTGACAGCTTCTGGAATATGACTGATGACGAGTGTATCAGTTTTGCATCTAAGGAGCTTGAATCAATGGGCGTGATAACTACCGATCAGGTCATCGACGCACACCGTGAACGCATTAAGAAAGCATATCCCGCTTACTTTGACACATACGCACAAATGGATCAGCTTATCGATCAGCTCAATATGTACAACAATCTGTACTGTGTCGGACGAAACGGTCAGCATAGGTATAATAATATGGATCATTCCATGGTAACCGCATTCAGGACAGCAGAATGCATAAAGTCGGGTTCAACCGACAGAACCGGTATATGGAATGTAAATACGGAAAAGTCATATCACGAAACTAAAGAAGATAATAAGGATTGATTCTATATGAGTAAAATATCCGCAAATCTCGAAAAGAGCAGACCTCAGAATGCGGTCGGAAAACGGGAAACCGATTTCGATCCGAGCTTGGCAAAAAAATGTCTGGCTGCATTTGCAGTCCTGTGCATTGTCTGCACGATGGTTTTTGACAAAACTCAGGCCTATAACGGAACTCCTCTTGTAATTACGGCTATGCTTGTACTTGTCGGAACAGCTGTATATCTGAAGATCAACAATAAGCTGACCTACCGGAACATCATCCTGCTTATTCTGGCTGCAGGCTTTATATTACGATTGAATTATTGTTTGTATACCTTCGTGAGCGCCACTATCCGACACCGTCAGCACGATGTTTATGATTTCGGTTCGGGAACAGGCCATGCGGGATACATAGAGTTTTTCTATGACAATGGTTTCAAACTGCCTGATTTCAACCCGACAACGAAGGCTCAGTTCTATCATCCGCCGCTCCATCATTTGCTCGCGGCAATGTGGATGAGGATCCTTACGACCTTCGGCGCAACATATGACAGAGCGATCGGCAGCATACAGTTTTTAACTTTGTTTTATTCCTGCTGCGTAATGCTTGTGACCGAAAGGATACTCGATATTCTGAATATTATCAAAAAACCAAAGGTAATAGCACTTGCTATAGTTGCCTGTCACCCGAGTTCACTCCTTATCGCAGGCAGTATAAACAACGACGGGCTTGCATTTTTGTTCATGATGCTTTCATTTTATACTGCCATAAGGTGGTACAAGAACCCGACAGTGAAGAACATTCTTTTGATAGCAGTATGCATCGGTGCAGGTATGTCTACAAAGCTCTCTGCTGCTCTTGTTGCACCTCCGATAGCCCTTTTGTTCCTGATAAAGCTTATCAAGGATAAAAAGAATATTGCCGAAAACATTCGTCAATACTGTCTGTTCGGCTGTGTCTGTCTGCCGCTCGGCTTGTGGTATTCTGTGAGGAATTTTATCAAATATGACGTGGAGTTTAACTATGTACCCCGTTTGTCTGATACCTCCGACCAATATGTCGGATTCCACACGGCTTATGAGCGTTTGTTTGATCTGTCATATCATCCGTTTGAAAACGTATTCCTTAACAGAGTACACACCGGTGCAGATTATTTCGAGTATAACCCGTTTGTAGCGATTATCAAGACATCATTGTACGGTGAGTATAAATACGAGAACGTTCCCGAAGGCGTATGCAGAGTTCTGTTGATACTGAATATTCTGCTGATCACACTGTCTATAATAGCTATGGTATATTGCTGTGTAAAGAAGAGTAAATATCTAAACAGGGATATGAAGATATACATAATGGCATATCATTTGCTGTTGTTCATTAATTTTATAATCTTTGCATTTCAATATCCGCACAACTGTTCGATAGATTTCCGCTATATTCTCCCGACAATGATAACAGGAGCGTTATTTGTAGGATTATTCCCGCAGCAGCTTGAGGATAATAACAACAAGAAGGATACAATGGTTGTTAATGTCGTGAATTATTTCACCATAGCCTTGGTATCTGCATTCTGTTTGTTCTCTGTGATAGTATATGTAATGCTTGGCATGAAAAAACACTAATATCGATCCGCAGTCATATGGCTGCGGATTTATTCTTTTTCAGAAACAGAATGATCGTTTTGTAATTGTTTTGTTACTTTAAATTGTGATTAATAACAATGAACGGTCACTTAAATATAGCATAATTTACGAAAAAACCTTGTTAAAAATATGTTTGTTGCATTTTTATTTGAAATATGCTATATTATCTCAAAGTCTGTTTTGTGTAAACAGAAAAAACTTTTTTGTGAATGGTGTGTAAATTTAGAAAGGAATGATTTTATGACAAGATTCAAACGAGAATGTAAGTCTGCATTATCGACTGTGCTGACGGTCATGATGGTGTTGTCCATGTTGATGGGGGTGTTCTCCCTGTCCGCAAGCGCAGACGGAGAACAGGTGTATCCGGAGATACTTAATAAACCTGTGTTGGTATATGCTGATAAAACCGAATATGATAAAAGTAAAAATGATTATAGTTATGATGAAATTCGTTCTGATCGTCCGTGGGATAATCTATCGACCATTAGCATACGGCTTGATGATACTAATTCTACAAACAAGGTGTCTAACATTTCTAATGTAACATATACGTATAAAGATGCCGACATAGGTGCTGATTTTACTTATAATGCAAGATACACCCGAGCAGAGAGGTTTGGTCTTCTCCTTGTTGCAACTGACATTAATAATAAAGTATCAAACATTATAGAGGGACGATATTCAAATCAATCATACTCTTATTTTAATGAGAATAATTATAGGACTTCTTTTGAAGGATACAAGAAGTATATCGAATCTTTAGGCAGGTGTGAGCTAACTATTACTATCTATTATAATGACGGTTCTGAACAACCGATTTCAGTTGGTGTATTAGATGATGATACATTGCCTTTGAGGTCTACCGGAATGGAAACGGCTGGTTCTATATTGGTAAAGCTGGCTCATAGTAAAGAAATAGAAAATCAAGATTTCTACGAATTGTCAAATGCAATAGTGGCTGTACAGAGTTCAAATGATGATACTACGAACAAATATTATGTAGACCTTGATAGTGAAGAAAACATTAGTATTCCTATGAACGAAATGTCAGATTATGTCGAACTTGTTCAGACAAGAATAGGAAATAATATTATTTATAATACCGATAGAAGTGTTAACTTTGGAAAAAATGCGATACCCGCTGTTTCGAAAGGCGAAGTGGATTATAATGGTCATGTTTATCATCTGCCTAATGGAACATATGCGAGTGATGATGATCCATTTGATCTTTTAAACTATATTTCTTCAGTCAATTCAAATTCCTCGAATAACTATACTAACAGGTGGAGAACAGATTTTGGAATACTGGACAATGAACTTGTATATATCTCACCTTATTGGTGGAGCGAAACTGCGCAAACATGGAATCTTTATATGGAAAAATTCCCGGATTTTGTAGAAAGAGGTTATTTAATCAAAAATTCTAATGCAACGATTGATCCGACATCTTCAAATAATTATTATGTGGGTTTACCAGATACCGAATATTCATTGGATGTAATTCACAGACAAACAAGCTATTATAATAATAATTCTTCGTATTATGCAAGATTTCAAGTTTCTTTTGAAGACGAATCAAATGAAAAATCACTTGTTTTTGCACAAAAGCTTCGAGATCGTTATAATAGTGATACTATTTCAAGTAATGTCAGACGTTATATGCAGCAATATCCGTTCTGTGTTTATTTATCAGGGAAAAACAGTACCGGTTATAGTACATATGGCGGAAACAATTTATCCTCGCTTATAGACACATTAAACTACGGTTATGGCTGGACTGATCCGTTTATCGGAAGAGTAACCTTTAATGCATATAATTTTAATACCGGATCATATAAGCTATATCCTGATCAATATTGTTATGAATTGCTCGATTTGATCCTTGATGTAGCTGAAGAAGCAGGACTTACAATTGTTCCTGACGAATGCTATATGCCGGATATAAGCAGAATGCGTGAGGATGATGGTTCTTCAGGCGGAACAGATGGAATTCATTCTGTTAATCCTGATGATTATGAAATCATCTCATTCATGGATTTACTGCAAGAACTTGGAATTACAGTTGAACAGGGACAAATGAAGAAGGTAATGACCTATTCAGGTAATTGGAATCGCTATGAATACAGCGGAGATTTTTATGATAATCAATTTGAAGAGCATAAGGATTATGAACTTGTTCAATACGGAAAAATGGTAATTGATACCGGTAACAATGACTACCCCGTTGATACAGAATGTTATGTACTCGATGAAGAAGGTAATAAAGAAATTACATTCCCCATTAGCAGAATAAGAAATAATATCCAAAAAGGTGTTTCTTATAATGTTGTGAATCAGGTTCAATTAGCTAAAATCAGAACATTTAATACATATAGCGTCAATTGGAATAGTAGTGACCTTTATTATCGTAATACTATTGCAAACGACATGTATTATTTGGGCAACAGCTTTCCTGATGCATCCGGAAAAAGAACAATGTTTAATCGAGGCAAAGTATTCTATCTCGGAGGTGAATTCATTGTAAGTAGTAATACTGTATCAGCAGAAGGTGATATGTACGGTAATTACTGGAAAGATTTCTACAATGGGGGAAGAGAACACAACGTCAGGAATCAAGAAAACGGCATCGTCCGCAACACCGAATACAAGTGGGGCGAGATAGTGTTTGCTTCTAAGCCGGATGCTGTAACAGAGTTTGCTTATGATACAGATAAACAAATTCTTACTTGGACAAAGCCTGTCGATGAAGGAATGGGTATCGACTCAAAGGGCAAAACCATTAAAGACGATACAGTTAAGATCGATGAATATATCGTGACTTTTGCGGATGAAAACGGTAAGGTGCTTAACACAAAATCTGTTGTTCCATCTAAAGACCCGCAGCTGAATGTCAACGGAATAGTTAAGAGCGGAGTCTATAACATTTCTGTCGTGGCTAAAAATACATTAGGTGAAAGCGAAAAGACCGAAATTAAGAATGTCATTCTTGACCTTGCAGACATGGATGTCACCATGACCCCCGACCAGCCAATTCATGAACCGGAGGATACTATCACATTCACCGAAACGATCACTAATACCGGTAGAGTTCCGCTTACAAACATAATTGTTTATCAGTCTGCTCTCGGTAAATATGAGCCGCAGGATGGTATGACAACAAAGGGAACAAAGGCTTCTATAGCCGAGCTGGGTATCGGTGAAACCTTTACGATCATTTATAGAGTAAATGCAAGTACAGCTGTTAATAATATTGTTACCAATACAATTCAGGTTAATAATGCTCAGAATGTCAACGAAACTGCAACCGCTTCGGTTGTTATAAATAACCCCGATCTGGCGGTTGAAGTGGTTTCTAATAAGACAGAGTATACGGAAGATGAAACAGCTGTGATGACGGCTTCTGTTACAAATACAGGTAATAAGAAGTTTGATAACATTACTATTACTCCGGATATTACAGGCGGTACATTTACACAGTATGACACTAATATATGTTCAATTTCCGATGACGGAAATTCTGCAGTGATCTCAGCTCTTGCTCCGGGTGAAGCTGTCAGCTTTACTTACGAGATCCCTGCAAAAGACGTTGAAACGGATAAGAAAGGCGCTGCATCAGTTACATGGAGCGCAAAGACCAATGACGCTGCAGCTGCAGGAATTACAGAGTTCAAGGTTATCAAGCCGGGTCTTACGATAAAAGCGACCGTTGAAGAAACGGAGTACGGTTTTGATCAGGATGTTGTTTATACTGTGCTGATCAGCAATACAGGTAATACAACACAGAATAATGTCACTGTTTCGAGTAATGTTAAGGGCGAGTTTACCGAGAATGAAGCAGGTACGATCACAGATAAGGGTGATTTCATCATTGATGAACTATCTGCAGGCAAGAGTGTTTCTTTGACGTACACAGTCAAAGCAGAAAACACAAGCTTCGGTAAGCTTACAAATACATTCGTTGCAAAAAATGTTGACAGAGAAGAAAAAGACAGCGTTGATATCAATATAGTTCGTTACGGTATTGATGTTATGAAGGTCGTTGACAACGGAATTCATTATTTGGGAGAGGACATTCAGTTCCGCACCATCGTTACAAATACAGGTAATGCAGAGCTTAAAAATGTTGTGGTTACAGAGGACAGTGAGGGCAGATTCGACCTTTCCGACGGAGCAGTTATCCGTAAAGATAATACTATCGTTATTGCGAGCATTATGCCCGGTGAATCTTATACATACGATTACTATATTGCTGCTGCAAAGGACAATATAAAGGACGGTATGCTTTCAAGTACCTCTTCTGCAGAGGCAAAGAGCCTTGAGAAGAAGAGCGATTCAAACTCCGTTAAGATTTATGAGCCATCAATCACATTAACAAAGACTGTTGATACAAGTAAAGAATATGTAATCGGAGATACTGTCGTCTGGACAGATACGATTACAAATAATGGTGAATGCGACCTCACAAATATTGTTCTTTCAGAGAATCTGACGGGTACATTCAATACTAAGTATGAAAAAACAGCTTCCACGGTAACTATTCCCACACTTGCTGCAGGACAGAGCGAGACAATTAAATTCAGTACGGTAATAGAAGCTGCATATCTCAGCGATCATACTTATAACAGCATTTCAAGTGTAACAACCGATCAGAATGCTGCAGCAAATGCAGCTGCAAGCGTTAACGTTGTCGGACCTGCAATAACAGTTCAGAAGAGCTCCGATAAATCTATCTATAGAATAGGTGAGAGAGTATTATTTACAGAAGTAATTACGAATGCCGGCGATCAGACTCTCACAAATGTAAAGGTCGAAGAGAATCTCGAAGGTAAGTTCATGAAGGTAGATAAGGCATACACGGTTGACGGAAAGGTTCTGACTATTCCCGAAATAGCAGTGGGCGACAGTGTTGTTGTACAATATGCAATTGACCGCACTCTTATTGACACAGATATGGTTACAAGCAGAGTAACAGTGACCTGTGATCAGGGCGCTTCGGATGATTCAGAACTAAGTGTTCTTCTCGAAACCGAAGCTGACACCTCTACAGATACAAGTAGCGACTCCACAGATGAATCCTCAGATAAGACGAATACCGATTCGACAGATGATTCCTCCGATAAGACAAATACCGATTCGACAGATGATTCTTCCGATAAGACGAATACCGATTCGACAGATGATTCCTCAGATAAGACGAATACCGATTCGACAGATGATTCCTCCGATAAGACGAATACCGATTCGACAGATGATTCCTCAGAGAAGACGAATACCGATTCGACAGATGATTCCTCAGATAAGACGAATACCGATTCGACAGGTGATTCTTCCGATAAGACGAATACCGATTCGACAGATGATTCTTCCGATAAGACGAATACCGATTCGACAGGTGATTCTTCCGATAAGACAAATACCGATTCGACAGGTGATTCTTCCGATAAGACAAATACCGATTCAACAGACGATTCAGGTACGGACACATCTACAGATACATCGTCGGATAAAAAAGAATCTGAAGATGAGCCGTTAAAGCTCATGATGGGTGATGTAGATATGGACGGAAAGGTGACGTCAAAGGACGCTTTGCTTATCCAGAGATACACTATCGGAATAGATAAGTTTATCGATGTTCAGAAGCTTCTTGGTGATGTAAACGGTGACGGAAAGGTATCAGCGGCAGACGGCATGATTATTCTTCGCTGGACGATAAAGCTGCCTACTAAATCCACAACGGGAGAGATGGTAGAAATTCCGAAGGATATGCTGTCGTTAGTAAAGAAATAGTTATTTCTTTTCGTTCGTTATAGTATTTAAATGATTTTATATATTCCCCTTTAAATGAAATTATTCGTTTAAAGGGGAATTTCATTAAATGTATTTGTAATAAGTTACAAAAAGCGTAATGAGCATTGAGTTAAACTGCACAATTCAGAGAGTTTTTATGAACATTTGAAAATCAATTGACAGCGATTAGCAGTAGTGATATATTAATAATTATAAAATCTTTTTAAAATCTTTTTAAAATCTTTTATTAATGATCAAAGGAGAAACATAAAATGAAAAAGATTATTATCGCAGCACTGATCGCTTCAATGCTTATGGTCTTACTGACGGCTTGCGGTAAGGAGACAAAGGATTATACATCCGAAACAAGAGTTCTTTATACCGATACTGATACAACAAGCGACGAGGACAGCGACAATACAGATACCGATTCTGACAAAGGATCCGATAACAGTAAGAACGAAAGCAAGGACGAATCATCTTCAAAGGGTACAGAGTCGAAGAAAACTGTTTCTATGAAGACGCCCTCAAAACCGGTTGCACCCCAGAAAACTGAATCTAAATCTACAACATCGAAAACAACAGAAAAGAAATCGACCGATACTCATAAAACTACTGTACCTACAACGGCATCAAAGTCTGAAACTTCATCATCAACGGAGTTTTCTTCGAAATCAAGCTCTTCGGAGTCTACCTCTTCCGCAGACAGTGATACAGAAGATAAAAAACTGACCGATACCGATACATTATCTGACACCGAATCCGATACTGATACTGTAATCGAACCGTCTGATCCGTTTGATGAAAACGAAGACCTTGTTTTCACATACGGTGACAATGTATTCAGACTATACGACGATATGGAAGATGTGATAGATGCTCTCGGAAAACAGCCTGATGACATAAGAGAGGCAGGTATGTCTCAGACGGGAGTAATTAAAGAATACATCTATAATTCTTTGGGATTTAGTTTTTATGCACACCCGGATCCTGAAAACGAAGATAGTTATATTGTTAATGCAATCCATCTGACTTCAAGCATGGTCAGTACCGAAAAGGATGTCAGAGTAGGTTCTCCGGAAGAGATGATATACTCGGTTTACGGCGAATCGGGCTGCGAGTATTATTCGGGTATGTATCTGTATTATTCCTCTGATAATATGTATCTCTTACAATTTACAGTAAATGATGGAATGATATCCGATATTCTTATTGCATTGAACTCAAATATGCTTTAATACAAGAAAAGCAGCACCGTGAATACCGTTTTGACGGCTTCGCACGATGCTGCTTAACATTTTGCAAAAAAAGAACCGCATCATATCCAATTTAATGGAAATAATGCGGTGCTGATGTGAAGCGGAGAGTGAGGGATTCGAACCCTCGGTCCCGTGAGGGATTACCTGATTTCGAGTCAGGCCCGTTATGACCACTTCGATAACTCTCCATATAGATTGTCACAACACTATTATTATAACCTAATTGTTGAAAATAGTCAAGAGTTTGTGGTATAATTTTTTTAGAATTATTTTTTGCCTGATCCGGAGGACATTATGGATTATCTGAACGGTCATTTCTATTCATTAAATCAGTTTCTCAAAGAGAGCTTCGGAGAAAAGCTCTATAAAATATCGCTTGACGGTGGTTTTACTTGCCCGAATCGTGACGGAACCGTTGGTATAGGCGGTTGTATTTTTTGCAGCAGAGGAGGTTCAGGGGAATTCGCCGTAAAGATCAGTGACAATATCTCACAACAGATCGAAACCGCTAAAGCCCTTGTTTCACATAAGACTAAATCAGAACGATTCATAGCGTATTTTCAGTCTTTTACAAATACATATGCCCCTGTGGAATACCTCGAAAAGCTGTATTATCAAATAGTAAAGCGTAATGATATTGCGGCTCTGTCTGTGGCTACACGTCCCGATTGTCTGGACGATGATGTGATCGAACTGCTCGACAGACTTAATCATATCAAGCCTGTTTGGGTGGAGCTCGGTTTGCAAACCATTCATGAAAAGACTGCGAAGTATATAAGACGAGGCTATACGCTTGATGTTTATGATGACGCCGTAAGACGTTTGCGAAATAAGAATATTACGGTAATAACTCATGTGATTCTCGGATTGCCCTTTGAGAGTCATAGTCAGATGATACAGACTGTTCGTTATGTGGGCAGCAGCGGAATACAAGGGATCAAGCTGCAGCTTTTGCACGTTCTGAAAAATACCGACCTTGAAGATGAATATGCCAAAGGTAAGTTCAGTACCATGTTGATCGACGAATATATCGATTTGCTGTGTGACTGCATCGAAAGCCTGCCCCCGGATATCGTCATACACCGTCTTACAGGTGACGGAGCAAAGAAGATACTTGTTGCTCCTTTGTGGAGCGGTGATAAGAAAAAGGTGCTGAATACCATCAATCGTGAATTCGACAGAAGAAATATACTGCAGGGAAGGAAAGCCGAATTAAGGAGACACTGATTAAATCGAGTGCCGAAGTTGCGCCGTCAGATTTTTAGGCAAACTGTGCGAAAAATCCGCAGGAATACTGACGTATTTCAAGGATTTTGAGTGCAATTTGACAAAAAGATGCAAGCAAATTTGGTGCTCAGTCCGAAGGACGTTAAGAATACAAAATAAATAAAAATCGTAGCTTCACCCCGAAAAACTTTTACTTGACTAAAAGGTTATACTATGCTACTATAAACTTTGGTCAAGTACATAAAATAACGACAATCGGTTTTTATATATTATACGAGGAGTGTTGATATGTCAAATGGTAAACAGCTTTTAGATAAGTTTAGCTCAGGTTTTGTCGGCTTGTATAGAAACGCTGTTTCGTGGATTTTTTTTGCAGCTATTGTATTTTTGTTTTTTATCTCGTCGTTGAGTACTACGATTCTTGTCTATGACGATGAGGGAGGACATATCTTCATAGGGGATCATCCGATCATTGTCTTAATTTTGATCGCTCTGCTTGTAGTGCTTGGAATATCTGTAAAAGATAACCATTCTGTAAAAAAATTCTTATCCCGAATAAAAACAGATGACGCCTATTTCAGGAATTTGCGGAAAAAACTACTGTTGATAATGGGAGCAGTCTCTCTTTTTTGGGTTGTTTCTACGCAATTTATTCCCGGGGCAGATCAGTATAGAATTACATGGGGTGCTTATGAACTGCATATTGAGGATTATTCTAAATATCAGCCCGGTGAATATTTTGAGAAATATCAAAATCAATACGGAATTGTACTATTAAATTATCTGTTTTCCTTTTTCTTAGGAAGCTCAAATTATATGGCATTCAGCCTTTTTAATATTGCAGCATTGCTTTTCTTTTATTATGAGCTTTCCGAATTGTGCGGAGATTTTGAATTTGGGCGTGCTTCGCAGCTCGCTGTGATCTTAATAGGATTTGCGTTCTATCCGCTTATTACATATACTTCTTATCTATACGGAACGTTGGGCGGACTTGCCCTTGGTGTTGCCGCTATGGATATGGAGATGAAATTCTTCAAAACTCACAAGAGAAAATACGAGATCCTATGTGCTGTCTGCATAATGTTCTCGGTGGTAATTAAGTCAAATTATTTGATCTTCCTTATAGCTGTTGCAATTTGTTCTGCCGTTGAGGTAATCAGACAGAAGAAAATCAAATTGATCGCACTGCCTGCACTTATAGTGGCGGCGGCAGTTATAGCATCGGTAGTTCCCGAGAAGATAATCTCGAAAATTACCGGCGAAACTCTTGACGGAGGCGCAAGCTCGTGGGGATGGATCGCTATGGGACTTCAGGAGGGCAGCCGCGCTCCGGGAGCATTCAATATGTACAATGTGGATTTGTATGAGGAAGTTTGCAATTGCGATTCCGAAATGCACGCAAAGCTTGCCAAACAGAAGGTGCTTGAACAGCTTGAGATGTTTTCTCAGGATAAGAATTATGCTGTATCATTTTTCACCAAGAAGCACGCATATCAATGGAGCGACCCTACATTTATGTATGAATGGAATATAAGAGGCAAAAAATCTGTAGTTGAGATGAGCGAATGGGTTCAGGAGTTTAAAAGTCCTCGCGGAGCAAAGATAGGCTTAATGCTTTTGGATCCAATGATGACTGCGGTTTATTTGGGCGCATTGCTGTATTGTATACTTTGCAGGAACAAGATAAACGTTCACACAATTGTGCTTGAAATGACGTTTATCGGCGGATTTGTTTTTCATACCTTCTGGGAGGCTGCACCAAGATATACCTTGCCATATTATGTGCTGCTGTTTCCTTTGGCGATTGCAGGTTATTTCAAGCTTACAGATGTTCTGTCGCAGAGAAAAAGCTTCTCCATCTCAAAAATGAAGCAGACTTCTTCAGGCAGATTAAAAATTAAGAATACTTTTCTTTCTTGTGTTCCGTATCTTTGCATAGCAGTCATTTTCTTCGGCTTTGTTGGGATTTATTCGATGGGTATCGGAAATTATCTGACCGAAGGCAACAAAGCTTATGCTGATTGGGTGGAAGATAACTCTCGTAAGCCGTTATATGAAGAAGGCAACTATGTGATATGTGCAAAGAATGACAAGGGTCTTTCGTTTGAGTCTACGGAAGATGAAAATGCCGTATTATCTCTTACAGATTCGCCGAAGCAGTTAAGACTTGTGTACTATCAGGGAACATATTGGTTCAAGTTTGCAGATGACCGCAGATATATTGCTCTTACAAGCGAATACAACAAAAATAAAAAGAGAATGGTTGCTGCCGTAAAATATAAAATTGATGACAACAAGAATCAGTGGAAGCTGACAGAGACCGACAACGGGGGAGTCAAGATTATTTTTAATAGTAAGTATGTTCTCGCATATGATGAAGCGAGCGGTGACGTTTATATTACCGCTCCGACAGGTGCAGAAAATGAGATCTGGTATCTCAAAAAGCAATAACTAAAAAAACAAGTGATATGTAAACAAAATAGTAAACAGTTAAGCTGTTTACTATTTTTTATAGTGATTAATAGCCGCTTTTGATCCAAATATTCTTGACTTTTAGAATAAAACAAAGTATCATAAAGAAGTAATAAAACACTTTAATTTAGAATGGGTGTATGTCCGTGAGAAAGAAGAACTTAAAAATATTGTTGGTATGTATTGTAAACAGGAATTACGGCGATAGCATTATTGCGGATTGTACAGAGTATCTGATCAGAAAAGCACTCGGTAAAAGAGCCGATGAAAACTCGATCCTGCGTTATAAGATAGACTGCGGCGATCTTTGGCAGATTCAATATGCCGACGCAGTGGTTTTTGCCGGCGGCGGACTGCTCAAATATATGCAGGAGGAATTCTATATTCATGTATGTTCTATAATAGAAGAAGCGCAGCGGCTGGGGATTCCTGTTTTTCTGAATTCTGTCGGTGTTGAGGGCTTTAACGAAGAAGACGAACGCTGTACGATGCTTAAATCTCATGTAAATTACGATTGTGTCAAGGGGATCACTGTGCGTGATGATTTTGAACTTATTACCGAAAAATACATCGAACGTCCGGGTTTTCGTGTGAAGAGTGTTTTTGACCCGGCCGTATGGGTAAAGGATGTATACTGTAAGCCGCTCACTGGTGACGGAACTGTCGGAATCAATGTTGCAAGGGCTAATTTGTTTCCTGATTACGGGAACTCCGAGCTTGACGAGGAATTCATGCTCGAATTTTGGACAGATACTGTGAAGCTCCTCGAAGAACACGGCTATAATTGGAAGGTTTTTACAAATGGCGGCAAAGGCGATGAGTTATTTGCAGAGAAGCTGATGGGGAAGATAGGCCACGGTGAAAAGCTGTCTGCTCCGACAAGTGCCGATAAGCTCGTTGAGAATATAAGCGGTTTTTCTTCGGTCATTGCCCTGCGAATGCACGCCTGTATCACAGCCAGTTCCCTCGGCATACCCTGTGTGGGACTTGTTTGGAATAATAAGCTCAGATTGTGGAGTCACAAAATTAACGCAGAGGACTTATATATTTTTCCCGAAAAAATAAATGCCGATAATGTATTCAATGCTTTGGTCAAAGCAGTAGAGAAAAAACCTGTTCGGATAGGATTTTTTAAAAAATATGGTGTCTATCGAGAATTAAAGCGCTTTGTCGGAAAGTATGTGAGAACCAGGAATATCGGTTGTACCGGTTTCTCCGATAAGATATTTGATGTAGGTTTAGGTGGTATTCAGCACAGATATAAAGCACCGAACTCTATTGATGAGCTTGAACGCCGACTTAAAGACGGCAGCAGGTTTTTCGAGGTTGATGTAAGGGCGGATATAGACGGAAAAGCCGTATGTCTTAACGGATGGTCCGAGAAAAATCTGCGTCTGCTCGGTATCGACCCCCAAAGCAGTGATCGAAGAGAGCGTTCTGTTGAAGAGTTGAGGGGTTGTCTGCTTGACGGCGCATTCCGAATGGGTGGCTTCGATGAAGCTGCAGAGCTCATTTCGAAGTACAGAAAAGTCAAAGTGATTATTGATGTCGGTCTGCCGCCTGCCGATCTCAAAGAAGCATTCTTTGGAGATATAGCCTTGATTTTGAAAAAGTACGGACTTGATAATGACAGAACGTATATCAGGCTGCAGCGTGAGGGAGATATAAAGCTGTGGGTACAGCAGGATTGCTTTTGCAAGATGATTTATTTCTATCCGGAGTCGGGAGATACAGAAGAGATCAAGGCAAAACAGAAAAAGGCTATTTCTGTTTGTAAGAAATACGATATTGATTACATATCGCTCAGCGAAAAGAATTTTACCGATGAAACAGCGCGTATCATGAAGGAGAAAAAGCTTCTCCCTGTCGTGTTCTCATACGAAAAGCTAGGTGACGCAGCTGCTGCGATCGAAAGAGGGGCATATCTTGTCGGGAGCTTCTACTATTCCTCATGCTACTCAAAGAAGCTGACTGCTCAAGCGGAAAAATAACAGCTATAATCTAATGGAGGACTTGAATAAATGAGCAAGAATAACAGTATCAATTTCTGGCGTGTTATTTTTACTATGTCAATAGTAATATTTCACTTTTCCGGTACATATACGCAGTTTAACGCTGCATTTCATGCGAAAAACGGCTGGAGAATTGCTGTCGAATTTTTCTTTGTTGTTTCGGGATTTTTGCTTGCATATAAATGCGAGCACAGCGATCTTACAGCATGGGTTTATACAAAACACAGGTTCAAGCGATTTTTCCCTGTCTATTTTGTGACTCTGATGATGATGACCATACTCAGGATAATCAACAACTCAATGAGCCTGAAACAAGCGTCTTCACTGATCGCAAATCTTATTGACGAATTAATGCTGCTGCAGGGATTTGCGTGGCATTACGTTACCACAAACGGTCCGTCGTGGTATATCTCTGCACTGATAATCTGCGGATATTTTATTTTCTATCTTCTTAAGAAACATAACGATCTGTTTACTCGCTTCATAGCTCCGCTTACATGCGTAATAGCATATTCATATTTAAGCATAAAAATGGGGTGTTTAAGCGGTAATGTTTACCATCAATCGGATATACTGGGCTTATCAATAGCGATCATAAGGGGCTTTGCAGGAATGAGTGCAGGTGTCATCTCATACGAACTGTATAAGTCGCTGAAAAAGGTTGATTTTACAAAACTCGGAACAGCCACAGCACGACTTGTGGAGATTGCAGGATTTATTTTTGTTCTTGCATATACATTCTTTATCGGCTCAACACACATGGACTTTTATTTTGTTATTATCTTTATCGTATGTACTGCAGTAGGATTTTCAAGAGAAAAGAAAAGCATAATTTTCAACAATAAGGCGATAGACTATCTTGCAAAAATATCGTTCAGTATTTATCTGATACACAGCTTTGTAATCAGTATTTTTAAGAAGTTTTATAAACCCGATCAGTTCAGCTGGAAAATGTTTATCCTGTTTTTGATCTCAACGATAGCGGCAGGTGCGATATGCGACTTTGTATGCTCAAAGGCTGTCGGATTTATAGAAAAGAAGAGCAAGCAGCACGGAGGTTTTTTTATTCGTAATAAAAGTATGTCAAAAAAAGCATAAATAGATATAGATGAATAATACTGTGATAAATGCACATATTCTGTTTGAGTCATTTGTATATTTTTTTCAGTTACCTTGTCATATTTTTGGATGAATTCGGTATTGATTTTCTTTTTGCAATATGGTATCATGTAATAAAAGTGTGTTGTTTTGTCGTTTTAAGCCGATTTTGCACTTTAAACGATAAAATTTCATTTAGATTTGTTTATAGAGTATAAATATGAATTCAGAATTATAATAGGAGTGTTGAAATATGAATATAGCGGTTATTTTTGCAGGCGGGTCGGGTACTCGTATGAACTCAAAGGATAAGCCGAAGCAGTTTTTGCTTGTTCACGGCAAGCCTATTATTGTTCACACGATAGAGGTGTTCCAGAATCATCCTGATATTGACGCAGTAGTTGTTGTTTGTATTGCTGACTGGATCGACCATATGGAAGAGCTTAAGTTCAGATATCGCCTTGATAAGATCAGAACAATAGTTCCGGGCGGTTCTACCGGTCAGATGTCGATATTCAACGGCCTTGAGGCTGCCGAGAAGATCAGCGGGAATGACGATGATATTGTTTTGATACATGACGGGGTACGTCCGCTTATAACGGCAGACGAGCTTACGCTTAATATCGAGTCGGTAAAAAAGCATGGCTCGGCTATCACCTGTGTAAAGACAAAAGAAACATTTGTTCTTGTCGATGACGATAATAAGGTCATCAAGGTGCCGGATCGTGCTCATTCTTATGTAGCAAAAGCTCCTCAGAGCTTCCGATTGAAGGATATTCTTGCTGCACAGAGGAAAGCTATCGCCGATGGCAATACAAACATGATAGATTCGTGTACTCTTATGCAGCAATACGGATATGAAACGTACTGCATAATCGGCAACTATGAAAATATGAAGATAACTACACCGGATGATTTCTATACCTTCAGAGCATTGTATGATGCAAGAGAGAATCAGCAGTTATACTTCTGATTATTCGACTTTATATGCTTAGCAGTATTGGTATTCATATTATAAATAAGGAGCTTGATCATGAACGATATTCCCACAACGGATGGCATAATTTTTATGGAGAATCTTACCGAAAGTCATATAATTGATGCAACGGTGATTGACATAGAATGGGAGAGAGTTACCGTTTATTTAGATATAAAGGTAAAGTTTTCCAAGGATACGGATAAAAAAACGCCGCTTACTTTTTATGCGATCAACGGCGATTACAAAGCAAGGGCAGTATTCCGTGAGGAAAGTGTAAAGGACGGTATATACAGGGTTTCATTAAACGTAACTAATCCCGGAAATGCCCGCTGTGTTCCCATCGGAAATTACTCGCTTGCGGTTTGTAGTGGGAATAAAATTCTTGCTGTGGCTGAAACCGATGTACAGCTTGCATTGAGGCTGCAGGAGTGTTCACGTAATTTTCTGTATAATGGAAAGGCAAGACGCAGCACATATGCGGTGACATTTTTGGTAAAAGAATGGGCAGACACTCTGCCCTTTGTTATGCATATCCTTCATGCGAAAAGTGCAGGCATGGGAGATATTTATGCCGTACAAAAACAAAGGCAGAGCTTTGTTGCGAAGCAAAAATCGAAGCTGAAGGCTTCTATCAGGAAGAATGCTTTTAAATACCTCCAGAATCTGTATGATAATTACAGAAAGAGATACAGAAAAAACAAAAATACAGTTTTGTTCCTCTACGAGGACGGGTATAACATGGCTTCAAACCTGAAGGCTGTGGAGAAAAGGATCAGAGAGCGCGGTCTTGACAAAGAATTTAACATTATGGAATTCGCCTGGAAGGCAGATGTTCCGTCACAGTATTCGCTTACCGAAAGAATACGTAATCAAAAGCTGTTGATGAAGCATCTCGCAATGGCAAATATTATCTTCTGTGATAATTATGTTCCTGCATTCACAAGAGTAAAAATGGATCTGGAGCATACAACAATCATAAACCTGTGGCATGCCGGCATAGGATTCAAAGCAGTGGGATACAGCAGATGGGGACATCTTGCTGCGTCTGCGCCATTCCTTGCTCACCGTGTTTATACATACGGTGTGTGCGGTTCAAGGCAGGTATCTCACGTATTTGCGGAAGCATGGGGCATTAACAGTGAACGAGTACTTCCGACAGGTATGCCGAGAATGGATAAATATCTCGATAAAACGCATAGAGAAGAAACAACGAAAAAGCTTTATGAAGAGTATCCTATGTGCAAAGGGAAAAAAGTGATCCTTTTTGCTCCTACGTTCAGAGGAAACAACCATCCCGATGCACATTATCCGTTCGAGATCATGGACTTTGACAAGCTGTATAAGCTTTGCGGTGATGAATACGTTGTACTCTTTAAAATGCATCCCTGGATAAATCAGCCTGTCCCGATTGGAAAATACAGCGACAAATTCCTCGATTTAACAAACTATCATGATATTAATAACCTGTTTTACATCACGGGTTTACTCATAACCGATTATTCGTCATGTATCTATGAGTTTTCACTGATGCGTAAGCCTATGCTGTTTTTTGCATTTGATGAAATGCAGTATTCCATATCACGAGGCTTCCATCACGATTACCGTCTTGCGGCTCCCGGTAAGGTTTGCAATACGTTTGATGAGCTTCTGACTGCTATAGAGAAGAAGGACTTCGAGTTTGAGAAGGTCGAAGAGTATGTTAAGAGGAATTTTGATATCATAGACAGCAATTCATCCGACAGAGTTATAGATTGGTTCCTGCTTGACAAAATGCCGCAGCGCTATAAGGACGAGATCAAGGCAAGAGATGATGAAATGCGGCTTATGTATGAGCAGCTTGACTTCGCTTCACTTACACCGACAGAAAATGATGATAATTCTTCGGTTGATGAAGCATAGGCTCTGCTTAATTAATTACAATATGAGGTATCAATAATGACAATGAAAACGGATTCTGTTTTAAAACAAGATATGGAGAATGTATGTTCAGCCGATTTTATCGACTGGGACAGATTCAGAGGGAAAACTATTCTTATCACAGGTGCAACAGGCCTGATTGGTTCAACTGTTGTGAACGCTTTGCTTTATGCAAACGAAAAAAGAAGCCTGGAGATGAAGGTATTGGCTTTGGTTCGTAATATAACCAGAGCCGAGGCGAAATTCTCTGCGTATAAGAACAGCGAGAGCTTGAAGTTTATTGTCGGCACCGTTGAGGCTATCCCCGAAATTGAAGATAGTGTGGATTTCATAATTCACGGTGCAAGCCAGACTGCAAGCAAGGCTTTTATTCAACAGCCTGTTGAAACGATTCTCACTGCAGTACAGGGTACCCTGAATCTTCTTGAACTTGCAAAACGTAAGAAGTCAGAGGGTATGGTATATCTTTCAAGTATGGAAACGTACGGTCATCCACAAAAGGGTCATAAGGTTTCGGAGAGTGATGCAGGTGCATTGTCATCACTTGACATAAGGAACAGCTATCCCATAAGCAAGCAGCAGTGCGAAGCATTGTGCTGTGCCTATGCGTCGGAGTATGGTGTTCCCGCAATGATCGCCAGATTAACTCAGACCTTTGGTCCGGGCGTTGATTATAACGATAACAGAATTTTTGCATATTTTGGCAGATGTATCATAGAGAAGAACGATATTGTCTTAAAAACAAAAGGCGAGACCGAACGTGACTATCTCTACACCGCCGATGCGGTAACAGCGATACTGTCCATACTTCTTAACGGAGAAAAGGGTACGGCTTATAATATTGCTGATGAAACTACTTACTGCTCGATCGCCGAGATGGCTCGTATGCTTGCAGATGAAGCGGATATTCAGGTTACATTTGATATACAAGACGCTGCCGCCAACGGCTATCTATCCACTCTTTATATGGATCTTGATACGTCAAGGCTCAAGGCCTTAGGCTGGAAAGTAATGTATCCAGGCGGTTTGCCCGAAATATACAGGCGAATGATAGAATGTATGCATAAAGAGTAAATCGTTAGGAGTGTGTATTAATGGGGAAAACCAAAACAACAGCAAAGAAATTGCCTGTATATACTGATGAACGAGGAAGAGAATACTTTTTTGACAACGCAAAGTTTTTGCTAATCTTACTTGTTGTATTAGCTCATGCGATTGCCCCGATGAAATCCGATCATGATTCGGCAAAGGCGATCTGGACTCTGATCAATTCTTTTCATATGTCATGTTTTATTTTTATGTCAGGCTTTTTTGCAAAGAGTTATATTAAAAAAGACGGTGAAGTGAAGCTGCAGCGGCTTTTTACATATATAATGTACTATTTGTTTGCCCAGGCAGGAGTTATGATATTCAAGTTCTTTATTCTTGGAGATAAAGATGTCGGCTTGACTGTGCTGGTACCGCTGCCTGCGTTGTGGTATCTGATGTGCATGGTAATGTGGTATACTGTTTTGCCGTATGCCGCTAAGTTAAAGCCTGTTGTCGTACTGGTAGGAGCAGTTCTTTTGGGACTGCTTGTGGGTTACGATACAAAGGCAGGCGGAATGTTAAGCGTCTGCAGAGCAGTAACGCATTTTCCGTTCTTCATGCTGGGGTACTATTTTAAGAAGGAATGGATCTTTAAATATCGCAATAAGTGGACTCAGATCATATCAGTGCTTGTAATTGTAGCTTATTTTGCTATTGCATATTTCTTCTATGACCATATCGCTACAAGAATGCTTGAATGCTCATACAATTATTATAATGCAAAGCTGAAACACTTTACAGCATTTCCGGTAATGTGGGTAAATCGATTCATATTCTATGTTAATGCGGTTATCCTTTGTGCGGCGTTTCTAATGCTTGTTCCGAGAATAAAAACGTTCTTCACCAGATTTGGAGCAAGAACTCTTCAGGTATATATCATACATAGATTGATATATTTCTGCGAAACAGAATATAATTGGTTTAAACTGCCGTTTTTTGATAAATACGGAATACCCAAAATGATGATAATTGCTGTTGCTTTAACATTTATTTTGTCACTCAAGCCGTTTGAGATTCCGTTTAAGCTGATTGCAAAGATAAAGATCGATCCGCTCTTGAAGTCAGCTTCTGATGTTCACAAGAAAGACAAGAAGAAGTCAGTGTGAGTAGTATATAGAACATAATAATGCAGGCAGAACTTTTTCGGTTGTGCCTGCATTTTAAGCAGATAGTCAAAAATCGTATACGTAATAGGAGTATAAAATGGAACTTGTTGAATTAACTTCGGAATTGCTGCGTGAACTTCAGCTTAAACAAATGGATATGCTTGTATATTTTCGTGATTTTTGCGAAAGAAACGATCTAACATTTTATCTTATCGGAGGTTGTCTAATCGGTGCGTTAAGGAACGGAGGCTTTGTGCCTTGGGATGACGATATTGATGTGATGCTTCCTCGTCCGGATTATGAAAGACTTTGTAAATTATGGAAGGAACAGGAAACCAACGAACGCTTCGAGCTGTTAAGAACAGACGAAAAAATTTTTACAGGCAATATTTTCACAACACTTACCGATAAAAAATATACCTTAGTAAAAGCAAATCAAACCGAATACGATATTCCGCACGGATTGGTGCTTGATATTTTCCCGCTTGACGCCGCACCGAACAATCCTGTCAAGCGGAAAATGCAGCTGTTCTGGACGTTGATATATTCACTGTTTCTGGCTCAGATAGTACCCGAAAACCACGGTGGTATAATAGGTCTTGGCAGCCGTATGCTGCTTGGCGTTTTTCGGGGAGATAAGATACGCAGAAAGATCTGGCAATTTGCCGAAAAGCAGATTTCGAAGTATAGTTTTGAGGATAACGATTATGTGACCGAATTATGTTCGGGACCAAAGTGGATGATACCGAAATATCCCAAAGAAATATATAATGGAGTGACATATATCTCGTTTGAGGGCGAGCGTATGCCGTGTATGTCGGGGTATAAAAAATATCTGACGATGATTTTCGGTGATTATATGCAGCTGCCTCCCAAAAATGAACAGATACCTCATCATGAGATCGCATACCTCAACTTCAATGAACCGGCATTCAAAGGAAAATACATCCGCAATGAGCAGGGCAAATAGTTAGGCTTTCATAATGTGTAAGTGTTTTCTCATTGACAAAACATATAATTTAAGGTAAAATAATTATGATGAGCTGACCGAACAGTTGCGTGTGCAAAGTCGAAAGGCTGTATGCGAGGAAAGTCCGGGCTCCGCAGGGCAGAATAACGGCTAACGGCCGCCGGGGGTGACCCCAGGGAAAGTGCAACAGAGATATACCGCCGATTTTCGGTAAGGGTGGAAAGGCGAGGTAAGAGCTCACCGGCACAAGCGAGAGCTTGTGACCCTGTAAACCCTATTCGGAGCAACACCGTGGATGGACATATACGCTTGCCCGGCGTGTCCTATGGAGGTGGCATTGAGCAGGCTCGGCAACGAACTGCCAAGATAGATGACTGTTTACAACAGAACCCGGCTTACAGGTCAGGTCATAAAAAGGACGACACGTAGAAACATACGTGCCGTTTTTTTATAATGGTTTATCAATCCAATGATTTGGTATCATATCAGAGATATCTGATCAGACCCTTACATCCCCGGACGATATCGCTGTATGCCTGTTCAAAATCACCGGAATACCACGGATCGGCAATGTCTGCTGCTTCTCCTGCAAAATGCAGCAGAAGCGAGATCTTATCCAGGGGATCATCTTTGATGATTTTACAGATGTTCGCATAGTTGTAGCGTTC
>OMYH01000021.1 GCA_900315255.1 uncultured Eubacteriales bacterium
GGCAGATTCAATAGCAAGCTCTGCCTGCTTCCTCATCTGAGAAAGGATAATATCATCGGTCTTCGGTTCAATACCGCCCGTATCTATCAGGGTAAAGGTTCTGTTCTTCCACTCGCACTCGCCGTATAATCTGTCACGGGTAACTCCGGGCGTATCATCTACGATAGACAATCTCTGCCCGATCAGCTTGTTGAACAGCGTCGACTTTCCGACATTCGGTCTGCCGACAATCGCCACTATCGGTTTCGCCATAAACAGCACCCCTTTCATTTAATAGTGTAAGATCAATTACTTCTTCTTGCTCTTCGGCAGCTCTATCTTAGGCTCTTTATCGTTTCTCTTATACAGAACAAACTTTGTTCCTATGACCTGAACTACCTCCGATCTTGTATTCTCTGCTATCATATCTGCGACTTCTCTGACGGACAGCTCACAGCTTTCAAGCACTTTTCCCTTGATAAGTTCTCTTGCTTTGAGGGCAGAAGCGGCCTGCGCCGTTATCTGCTCGCTCATACCGCCCTTGCCTACCATGAGTATCGTATCTATGCTATTTGCAAGCGAACGCAAATAGGCTCTCTGTTTACTTGTAAGCATATATTTCTCCTTATTTTCCGTAGTATTCTCCGAGCTTTTCACAAAGGCTTCTCAAAGCCTTTCCCCTGTGGCTGACAGCGTCCTTTTCTTCTGACGTAAGCTGAGCAAAGGTCTTGTCACCGTTAAATATAAACACGGGATCATAACCGAATCCGCTGCTGCCCTTCGGTTCAAAGCCGATGACACCCTCGCAGGTTCCCTCTGCGGTAATAACGGTGTCTTTATCTATTATGCAGCATACCGAACAAACAAATCTCGCCGTTCTCTTTTCAGACGGTACGCCTTTTAGATTATCGAGCAGCTTCTCTATTCTGTCTTTGTCTGTGGCGTTCTCACCTGCATATCTTGCGGAATAAACGCCCGGCTCGCCGTTCAAAGCGTCAACCATCAGACCTGAATCATCGGCGACGCACGGCACACCCGATCTTTCAAAGGCAGAGGAAGCCTTGATATAGGCATTTTCCGCAAAGGTTGAGCCTGTTTCTTCGACATCGCCGAGGTCGATGCCCTCGCTCTTTGCGGTGACGGCTGTTAACCCGAGCGGGTTGAGTATCCTGTCAAGCTCTGCGGCTTTGTTTTTATTATTTGAAGCAATAATATATTTTATCATATCAATCGTCCTTCTCAACATCGAACAAAGCCTTCGCAAAATTCTGCGGATCAAACGGCTGCAGGTCGTCTATCTGCTCACCGACGCCGATATATTTCACAGGAACGTCCAGGTCTTCTTTTATCGAAAGAACCACGCCGCCCTTTGCCGTGCCGTCAAGCTTTGTAAGAACAATGCCGGTAATCCCTGCGGCATTCTTGAACTCTCTCGCCTGATTAACTGCGTTCTGTCCCGTAGTTGCGTCAAGCACAAGCAGTACCTCCTTGTCTGCGTCGGGCAGTTCTCTGTCGATAATACGGCTTATCTTGTTAAGCTCGTCCATAAGGTGCTTTTTGTTATGAAGTCTGCCTGCGGTATCGCAGATGATAACGTCAGTCCCCCTTGCCTTTGCCGCGCGGATAGAGTCGAACACAACTGCGGCAGAGTCGGAGCCTTCGTTCTGCTTCACTATGTCACACTTGCTTCTCTGCGCCCAGATCTCAAGCTGGTCTATCGCAGCCGCACGGAATGTATCGGCAGCGGAAAGCATGACCTTCTTTCCTTCTTTGCGAAGATTGTTTGCGAGCTTTCCGATAGTAGTGGTCTTGCCCACTCCGTTTACGCCTATAACAAGAATTATAGACGGCTTTGTGCCTATAACAAGCTCCTGACCGCCTTCAAGCATCTCGGCTACTGTTTCTTCAAGCAGTCTGTGAACCTCGTTTGGGTTTGTGACACCCTCTTTTTTTACCTTTTTCCTTAACTGCTCACATATAGCCTGCGATGTGTTTATACCGACATCGCCCATTACAAGCAGCTCTTCAAGTTCCTCAAACAAAGACTCGTCAATCTTTGTGAAGGATTTCAGCATAGAGTCGATCTGACCTACAACGCTGTCACGAGTTTTTTTCAGACCCTCTTTTATTTTTGCAAATAATCCCATAGAATCACTTCCTTTGTCAACACAAGGCAACACCCACAAATACCGCCTGATGGCTTTGCGGTATTGCCTTAAAAAAACAAGGGAGGAATACTCCTCCCCTTTTTACTTTCCAAGAACAGCAGACCGAATCAAGCCTCTTCCATCTTGATTACTTCTCTGCCATTGTAGTAGCCACAGTTGCCGCAAACTCTGTGCGGAGCCTTATACTCGCCGCAGTTTGAGCAAATCGAAAGAGCCGGAGCCTTGAGCTTCCATACGTTGCTGCGTCTTTTATTCTGTCTTGCACTTGATACTTTTCTCTTAGGTACTGCCATTTTAAACGCCTCCTTATAAAAAACAATATTGTTACAATAAACTTTTCAGAGCCTCTAAACGAGGATCAATTTCCTTCAGGTCACATTTGCATACGGTCTTATTGAGATTTGCGCCGCATTTCGGACACACACCCTTACACTCCTCGCTGCACAAATGCTTTGACGGAAGCTCCAGAAGGATATCCGATGTGACAAGCTCATCCAAATCAAGAATGTAGTCGGGAGTTTCGATATAGTCACCCTCGTTTTCCCCTTCGAGGGATAATACTAATGTATGACTAAAGCTGTAATCAAACGAGGTTATGGTTTCCTCACCGCATCTGTCACAGGGCGCAGTGTAATCAAACATCGCCGAAACCGCCAGATTAACGACGCCTGCACGATTGACTGCCTTTGCCGACACCCTTACGGGTGTATAGAGTGGTTTACAGCCGTTAAACTCCATATCGCTCAAGTCAAGCTCATATGAGGAATCAAGTACCTCATCTTCGGTCAAGAATACTTTCCTTAAATCCAACAGCATAAACGCACCTCAATAATCACACAAAAACTCCATTGACTCGAAATACCGCATTCAATTATACATTATATGCGGACTTTTGTCAATACGAAAAAGGTTACAATCTATTATTTTTTAAACTGTCCGAAGCTTTAAGACCATAGAATAAGATCAATCCTCATGCCTCTTCAAAGCCTTCGGCTTTGCATCCTGAATATGCATAAGCATTGCTGTTATAGACAGTATATCGATCAGAATATAGCAGAAAATGCTCAGCAAAGCGCCGATCCCTATATTATAGCCTATAAACATGAAGATAGATGTCATACCTATCATTCCGCAGCATATACCCACTATATTTTTGATATTTGTTTTTTTATCGAAGAACATGAAGAAAAACCCGATAAACGGAAGCAGTATATAAACCAGACCGATAACGATATTATGCCTTATGGGTATTTCTCTGCCCATTGAACCGAATGCCAAATCAAGCGCTGTCATGGAAACCATCGTTTCTGCACCGTCTATCTCCATTACATCGACCGCAAACGTGGTGGACAGCATATAACCGCATACAATAAAAAGGGCGATCAGGACTCGTCTTATATTTCTGCAGCGTTTTGATTCATCACTCATTTGATCTCACCGCAGAAGCCTTTCTTGTATGAATCTATCGTAGACGCTATGATCTGAATAGCCTTGTCACGATTGAGGACCTCGTCAACGGCTGTTTCTTTCTTTTCAAGCGTTTTGTATACCGTAAAGAAATGACACATCTCATCGAATATATGCGACGGAAGCTGTGATATATCGGTGTACTCGTTATATGTAGGATCGTTGAACGGAATAGCTATTATCTTTTCATCGCTTCTGCCGTTATCTATCATCTTGATAACGCCTATCGGGTAGCAGCGCACAAGAGTGAGCGGCTCGATCTGTTCGGAGCAAAGTACAAGCACGTCAAGCGGGTCTTTGTCATCTGCATATGTACGGGGAATGAAGCCGTAGTTTGCGGGATAGTGAGTTGATGTGTAGAGTATTCTGTCGAGAATCAGCATACCTGTTTTTTTGTCAAGCTCGTACTTGAGCTTGCTGCCCTTTGATATTTCGATAACCGCAACAAAATCCTCGGGAGAAATCCTCTCTGCCTCAATGTCATGCCATATGTTCATCATAGCGAATCTCCTTTTCCATATAAAAATATTCGGTAGATTACCGTTTTTTATTATAATACAATTCTCCGACAATTTCCATAGTAATTTTAACAACTTCAAAAATTGTCAACTATTGCATAAAAACAGAGAGTAAAACCGTCACAGATTTTACTCTCATAGTTATTACACGGGGATCTCACAGGACATTTCAAAGGAATAGAGCATACATTCGCCGACTGTCTTCCCCGTTATCTGCTCAACCGCTAATTTATACAGTCTTAGCTGCTCCTTGTACATCTCCGCAAGCTTCAGCGGGTCTTTGACTCTGTCTGTCTTATAGTCGACAACGATTATCCTGCCGTCCTCTTCAAACATACAGTCAATAGCTCCCTGTAGTATCACCTTCTCGTCGCTGTACGGGGGGGTCAGTGAGCTGTCTATGATTGACGCAGGTATTTCAACCGTAAAGCGGTGTTCTCTTGAAAGCTCGGGAGAACGCAGCATTCTGTCGGCAAGCGGAGAATTGACAAACCGCTCTGCCTTCTCGATGTCAACGCTGCTGCCCTGTATTTCGGTAAGGAAGCCGCTGTGAACCAGTCTGTCTATCTCGTTTTGTACACTCTCTCTTGCCTTCATTATATCGCAGTACTGCACAAACGCATGAACAGCCGTACCTCGCTGAGCGCCGCCGAGCTTTTCTTTAGTCATGAATTCGGGCTTGCTTGCGGCAGCAAAACGCTTTTCGCTTTCCTTATGCGCCAATGCAGACGCAGACACCTTCATCGGTATAGCCGAAAGCTGACGATAATCATATTTTGCCGAAAGTCTTTCCTTCAGCAGCTCGGAATAACGCTGCTTTTCAAGCTCGAATTCATCCCGAACATCGCTTTCACTGACGTCGCCGGTGTCATGCTTATCTTCGGCGCAAGACGCTAACTCGCCGAGATACTCTTCGAGATCGTCTGTCATATGTATATCCCACGGCTTCTCACTGCCGAGGGCGAAGCTGCCCGTATAGCCGACTTCGCTTCTCAGCTCATGGTGGGCGGGGTGGATTAGAGCGCACATTGCGATCCAGTCGCCCAATTCCGAAGCTTCGCTTACGCTGTAGCTGTTGATCGCATTACCGTCATAAGAAAGCTTATTCATTATGTTTATAAAGTATTCGTCTATATGATTTTTATCCTTTGCAGTGCTGCCGACGGTTGACACAAGCACCAGCTTTTCTTTCGCTCGTGTGAGGGCAACGTAGAGAACACGCAGCTCCTCGCTGAGCTCGTTTCGCTTTATCTCCATTGATACGGCTTCTCTGGGCATGGTCGTATATTTGCACATCTTTTTTTTGTCAATATGCTTGATACCCAGACCAAGCACGTTATGCAGCAGTATTTCGTTTTTGGTATCGGAATTCAGCTTATTTGTCAATCCCGCCAGTATACACACGGGAAATTCAAGACCCTTTGATTTGTGTATGGTCATTATCCTGACGGCATTATCGAGCGACTCGCCGTTTTCGGCGCAGTTAAGCTTAGAGTCATTCTCCTCCAAGCTGTTTATGAAGTGTACAAATCCGCTCACGCCACGGTAGCCTGAGTTCTCATAGTTCTTGGCATACTGAAGAAGCAGTCTGAGATTCTTCCGTTTATACTCGCCCTCTTCCTCTGCGGACACGATCTCGGGGAACGATGTTTCGGTATATATACGGTCAAGAAGTACATCTGTCGGCAGGCTTGCGGCGGCCTTGCGAAGGCTTCGGAGCGTTTCGATGAAACGGTTTGCCTTATCATTGCCGTTATTACTTTCGGCTAAAAGCACGGCATACAGCGAACCGTGAAGATGATCGACTCTCATTTTTGTCAGCTCGTCTTCGGAAAAAGCAAAGATCGGACTCAGCAGTACGCTTGCAAGCGGAATATCCTGCAGTGGGTTATCTATCACACGCAGAAGAGAGAGAATTATCTTTATCTCACGTCTTTCAAACAGACTCTCTTCCGTTTCGCAGATCGCCTGTATACCATGCTTTCTCAGCTCCTCTACATAAACGTCGGCACTATTTTTGACACCTCTCATAAGTATGCAAAAATCTCCGAACTGCAGCTTTCGCTCGCCGTTTTTCCCGGATTCGCCGATCATTTTATTGATAAGCACGGCTATATATCTTGCTTCGCCACGGTTCTTGTCCTCAGACTTTGTGCTGTTGATATTGAGCAGATGATACGACACACACGGCTCGGTATCCTGACCGTAAGACTCTGCTCCGAATACAAGCTTCTCCTCGTCGGAATAAGCGATATCTCCGACGCTTTCAGACATCAGATTTCTGAAAACAAAGTTCACCGCCTCGGTAATTCCCTGTCTGCTTCTGAAATTCTTGTCAAGAATGATCTTTGCGGGATAATGCTCGTTATTTCTGTCATACAGGCTGTAACGGTTCTTCCTTCCGATAAAGATCTCAGGCATTGCCTGACGGAAACGATAGATACTCTGCTTTACATCGCCTACAACAAACAGCTTTTTATCATTGCCGCTTACAGCTTTGAAAATAGTGTCCTGAATTTCGTTTGCGTCCTGATACTCGTCAACCATCACATGATCATATCTTTCGGAGATCATTTTTCCGGTTTCTGTGGTGACAATACCGCTGTCGGTTTCTCTGACAAGCAGCTTCAATGCCCAATGCTCGAGATCGGAGAAATCGGCGATCCTTCTCTCTGCCTTTACAGAAGAATACGCCTCCTCAAACTTATGCATAACGTCAAACATCGATCTGACGATCGGGGCAAGCTCGGTTATCTCGTTTAAGCAATCCTCTTCGGTGAAGTCATATATCTTTCCAAGCTTTTTGTTGATCAGATCCTTCAAAGTATTACGATTATTTACGATCGCAACCTTTGTTTCGTTATCCGTAAAGTCCTTTACCGTAGGCAGCCTTGGTCTGTCTGCAAACAAGCTTACAGCCTTTGCTATATCGTCCCAGCTTTCCTTATTTACACTCTGTACGATAGTTGAAACGATATCAGCTTCGTCACGTATTATATCGCCGAATTTCCCCTTATCGAGCTTCGGCTCTTCTCTGAGCAAGCCTACGCTTTGTTTGCTCAGATTATCGGCAAACTCTGCGATGACCTTTGTTCTTTCAAGAATAACTCTGCCCCATTGAGTATCGAAAACGGAGCCTGAAGTATTGTACATAGCGCACTTTTCCTCTGCCCAGCGCTTCGGGAACGGGTATGACCGCAGGAATTCATACAGCTGCAGGATTATCTTTTGGAGAGTTCTGTCGGTTTTCGAGGTCGAAAACATATCTGCCATTTCCAGAAAATCCGTGTTCCCGTCGGCATAAGCCTGTTCGATCACATCATTGAGTACGTTGTTTTTTATGATCTCCAACTCCTGATTTTCGGCTATCCTGAAATCCGCAGGAATATCGAGCGTATAGAAAAACTCTTTCGCCAGATTCTGACAAAAACTGTGTATCGTGCTGATCTGCGCCTTCGGAAGAAGCATCTGCTGACGGGTGAGATTTGTGTCAAACGGGTTTTCTTCTGCCATCTGTTCAAGCCGTTTTTGTATACGCTCCTTCATTTCTCCTGCCGCAGCCTTTGTGAATGTAACAACAAGCAGTCGGTCAATGTCTGTAGGAGATAAGGGATCGGTTATTATCTCTATTACCCTTTCAACAAGCACTGCGGTTTTTCCCGAGCCTGCCGCCGCAGAAACAAGCACCGTGCCGTTTCGCGCGTCGATAGCGCTGCGCTGATTGTCCGTCCACTTAACATCCGCCATTACTCTTTCTCCTCTCTTTCCTGCTTCAGCTGCTTGATAAGCTCGTCTATGTCCTTATTGCTTTTCACGGGTCTGTCGGCAGCCGACCTCTCTCTTGCGCAGATGACCTTATATTCGCAATTATCGCACGGAGTATACGAACCTGAAACAGGATATGCCTCTATCGCTCCGCTGTTCAGTTCATCGCTCATACGGGATATCTGCCGATCCACCTTATCGAATACCATTTCAAGCTGAGATGATGTGATAAAATTATTCTTACATCTTGAATCTATTTTCCCTTTAGTTGTCATCACAACAGGAACGAACCTTCCCGACACAGAACGATCCATACCGAAATACACCGCCTGATCGTCCAGGATAATTCCGTTCATTTTCAGACTCTTGTCATGTGCCGCCCCTATAGCTTTGTCATCTGAATTCGGTTCGACAGACGCAGTTGTGAAAGCCGCAGGCATATAAAGAACTCCGCTCGGCACTATATTGTCGCCGTACCTCTTTTTCCCGTTTTTCTCTATTGCTGAAAGATATATGAGCATCTGCATATTCAGTCCTTCAAGAACATCGCTTATATTAAAATCCTTGCTGCCTGTTTTGTAATCAACTATGCGGATATAGCTTTTGCCGTCCTTCTCCATGAGATCAACCCTGTCGATACTGCCTATTACCGTGACCGTATTGCCGTCGGAATCCTTGACCGTATACCCGTCAATGCCGTCCTCTTCACCGACCTTAAGCTCAAAATCCGCAGGACGGAAATCAGACACAATAAACTCTTCGTACATTCGATCGACAAGCCTTTCGCTGCTGTCTTTTATTCTTTGGTACATAGTGCGGAATCTTTCGGTTTTGCTTTCATTTCCTCCGAGCTTCTCCTCCATATATTCTTCCATAAAGCTATCGAGAAGCTCGCTTAACCGTATGTCATCGAGCCGTTCGTAATCATGCTCCTTATAATAGGCAAGCGTTTTTTCGAGCAGGTAATGAACAATGTTTCCGTATTCTATCGGGTTAAGTTCTGCACGTCTGCGTTCTTTGAGCCTTAGCCCATACTTGCAGTAATACAAAAACTTACACTTGTTGAAGCTCTCGATACGAGAGGCAGATATTCTCTTATCCTTGCCGAAAAGCCGTTCTGCAAGCCCTGAGTCCTCTATATGGAAATCCTTCTTTTTTACGGCACGCTCCACACTTTTCAGTCTGTCTTTATATTCATCATCGGAAGAAAAATATTCACGCAGAGCAGCGCTTAAAGGACTGCCGTCTGTAAATTTCAAGGCACATCTCTCAAAGGCGGCTTTCTTGCTGTATAACAGCTCTTCTTCGTCAGATGATGAATCATATATATTAAGCTTCGGCAGAATTTTCTTCATCTCCGAGATCATGGACGAGGGTCTGACCTCTTCGCCCTTCAGATCCTTTTTGTAATATGTAACAAACAGCCTGTCAGTCGGCGCAGAAACCGCATTGTATACAAGATACTTTTCATGAAGGAACAGCTCCTCCAGCGCATTGTACAAGGGAACCTTATTTTCGATAAGCAGCCGCCTTTCACTGTCGCTGAACACTCCGTTCTGAACAGGAACATGGGGGAACTCCCCGTCTATCGCTCCTATGACAAAAACCGCATAGGGATCATTCAGCCTGATACTGTCCGCAGTACCGATCGTCACCTGGTCGAGAGTCTGCGGTATTTCGGAGATCTGAGCATTCCTGATAACAGACGCAAGCAGCTCGTAATATCTTTTATACGAAATCTCTCTGTCTGCAAGCGACAGGTACATTTTGTTGAGAAGATCCATCATGTAATCCCACAGACGGTTTTCCTCCTCGGCAAATTCATCGGACATATGCCTTATACTCTTATCAACCTTATAATCTATAAGCAGCTCATAGACCGCCTGCGATATCCCGAGCGAGCCGCCCTGCTTTATCTTCTGTTCAAAGGCGATCAGCGGAGTCATCAGCTTTTGTCTGATCGCATTGAGCTTTTTCAGCTCGTCTTCTGCTTTGCCGCCCCTATCCTCTCCGAAGCCGTTTGGCGGCAGTGTAAACTCCGAAATGAAACTTTTTCCCCGAAGATTCCACGTATAGGCGTAGTTTTCGAGTAACGCAACGTCATAATCGCTGATATAAAGCAGTCCGCATTTGGCTATCGAAAAGAGCTTCTCCGCATTCTTGCTGACAGCGAACTCAAACGCCGAAAGCACAAGTATAACAAGCGGCTTTGTATCTATCGGGAACGGCTTTGACATAAAATACGGAATACCTCTGCTTTCCAATGCAGAGTCAAGGATACCCCTGTAATTATCGCTGCTTCTGCACACGATGGATATATCGCTGTAACGGCATTTTCCCGACACGCCAAGCTTATATATAGTTTCGGCAATATAGGAGCATTCCTCAAAAATATCAGACGACACTGTCACGGTCACACCTGCAGGGTCATCGTGAAACGGTTCGGGAACACTTCTGTAAATACTTCTCTCGACAGCGGCGATACCTCCGTCCTTAATGCGGTGGTTTTCTTCAAATTTACGGTCGTAACGTATCTTTATGCCTTCGTCGTCTGCGATCCTCATCAGTTGTTTTTTCATTTGCTCTATATCAAAAAACAGCTTCTCATTGCAGTCGTTTTCGCCCATACCCAAGGTTACATAGAACTCGTCGGACTGCCCCATTAGCAGCCTGACTATATTGAGTTCCTGCTCGGTAAAGCCCGTGAATCCGTCAACGACTATGGTATACCCCTCAAAGAAAGCTATCTCTGTCAGAGTTTTCCCGAGTCTTTCGTTGTTGTCGAGCGGGTCTATGTAGCTTCGATATACATAAGAATCATACAGATCATATATCAGCGCAAGCTCTCCGAGCTTCTGCCCAAGCTCCGTACCTCTGTTTTTATCGGCATTTTCTCTGAGAAGTTCGCTCGTTACAGCGCACGTCTTGAACTCTCTGACAGCCGTCAGCATAAGCTCTGTAAGCTGCGGCTTCATTACCTGTTTTCCGTACAGCTCAAGCTCGTCACGGCAATCCTCAAGCGACAGCGACATCATTACACGCTTGATCCCGTCATCTATAGCAGTACCCGAAAATCCCCCCGTACTTCTCATGACCATATCATAAAGCCTCGTAAACGACATTACATTCACGTTTGAGCAAAGCTTTGGTCCCAGCATTCTCAAAAACTTCTTCTCGCTCTCAAACGAGCTTTGCTCGGGAACAAGATATAACAGCTTCTTATTCCCGTTTTTTGCAAGATCAGCAAGAACCCCGCAAACGTACCCTGTTTTGCCTGTTCCGCTTCTCCCCTGCACAATGTTAAGCATCAGATCACTTCCTGTTTATTTTTTCTGCTATATCGCAATACATCTCATATATTTTGAACTTATATTGATAGGAGCCGTCCGTTACGATCTCCGTCTGCTTATCGCTGAGTACATCGGATATTTCCGACTTATTCTCCGCTGCGTTTATACATATCGGCGGAAACATAACACACCACCAGTTATGCCCCTTCCCTTCGCCGAGGGTGATCCTCACTGCATCGTAGTATCCCGCAGGCAGAGTAATATCATCGTAAACACGATTTGTAAAATACATATTCACAGTTTCTGCCTTGACGTCATAGTCAAAGCCCTTATCACGAATATAATCACTTATATTATCCTGTATACTGCCGAGATTGTCGCTTATTACCGACTCGGCTTCGGAAAGAGTAGTTATATTTTCTTCTTTGTATATATTATAGCACATATTCTGTACCAAATCACGGACATTTAGCTTCAGTTCCTGATCTTTTTCAGAATCCGAATTTGCTATGATATGAACACGGAGAACACTGTCTGAAATACTCTCAGACTGTGCGGAAAAGTCTGTCATGCTCATAATCATGCATATCAGAAAAGCACATAACACCGTCTTGAAGAGCATCTTCCCGACCGATGACAAATTACTGCCTGATAAAGCTCTGCGTATTACAACCAACATAATATGATACCTCCATTTCTTTACAAAAGGAGTATCGGCAGGAATTGCCTGTCTATTCATGTCTTTGATCGGGAAAAAAGAGCAGACACACCCATCACGCACAGCAGTATACCAAACAGCTTTGCAAGTATGGTATTATCAAACCTGCCGCACAGGCAGCTCCCTAAGACCGTTCCGATCAATCCAAACAGGGCGAGCGGAACGGCAAGTTTCCACACGATCAGCTTTTTATGTGAATATCTCAGTACCGAAATGAGAGCAATCGGCAGGAAAAACAAAAGATTGATACCCTGCGCCCTGCTTTGAGAAATGTCTGTGAAAAGGCTGAGGTATATTATAAGCACACCACCGCCGCCCATACCCATAGAGCCGATCATTCCGGATAGTATACCTGCAATCAAGGTCGCCAAGATATTCACTCCTATCTTAATCTTTGTATGAATAATCCGTAAAGTATATTGCACAAACACCCAAGCTAAAGTATGACATAGGCATTGGTTTTGATGCGGGCGTATAATTACAGTTCACAATGAAATATGTGCCGGTGCTGCTGCTATCTGATAATCAGACGCACTCCTGCCCATATCATAAACAGACTAAATATAGTTTTAAGCTGCTTTGCATTCAGCTTTGTTAGCAAAGCCGTACCGATAAAAGCGCCGATCAGACCATACGGTATGAACGGCAAAGCGTCGCCTAAAGTCACTCTGCCGCTGTGCAGATACATCACACTGCTTGAAAGACACATCGGAAAAATCACCGCCACTGCCGTTGCGTGGGCTTGCTTTGCGCTAAGCTCGGTTTTCAGCGCCGGCACTACGATCATTCCGCCGCCTGCCCCAAGCAGGCCGTTGATCACTCCCGAAACAAATCCGAGAAGCTTCTTGTTTGGTTTTATGTTGAACGTCAAAAAACTCAGCTCCTTTTGAAAGACAACATACTAAAAAATCCCCCTAAGTATCATTTCCGATACTCGGAGGGTTATACGCTGATCAGAAATAAAAAAACCCGCTTAACCGTAGGTGCCCGTACATAACCTGCCTACTAAGTGACAGGTGGGCGCCTCCTCAACGTCTCTCGCTCCCTTCGTCCGCATAAGCGGGAGGTCTGCAGTCCACGCCAAGAGTCCGGCTCCCAATTAAAAATTGTAGGGTTATAATTGAGCACATACACGCATTAAGCAGGTATTTTACAAATATTAATTACTCGTCCGTATCATCATATAAGGACTCAAATCTTTCGGTAAAGATCTCGTCAAGCTCGTCGAGAAGTTCATCGTTTTCAACCTCTGCAAGCTGTTCCTCGCCGTCCTCCTCGACTACTTCGAATATATAATACTCTCCATCGTCATCGACCTTAGCCTGAGGATCGTCGATCAGCGGATACAGTGCATAATAAGTCTTATCATCATGCTCGATAGTATCCAGTATCTCGAAGGAATGCTCTTCTCCGTCATCATCGAGCAGAACGATCAGATCTGCCGCAAATTCATCGTTCATACTTTCATCTCCTTGATATTATTTTATATTATATTTTGTGTATTGTCAAGGGGAAATATAATATTTTTATATTTTGTCGACTGAATCACAATGAATTTTATAAAAAATCCCATAAACAATTCATACCTCCTGCCAATCGACAAGAGGTATGATGATATTAATAAGTTATTTACATACTTTTAAGGATCAAACGCAGCCCTGAGCCTTCATAGCCTCTGCAACCTTAACGAAACCTGCGATGTTAGCGCCTGCTACGAGATCATCGCCGAGACCGTACTTGTTGGCAGCTTCGATAGAAGCATTGAAGATATTTGTCATGATGCTCTTGAGCTTAGCGTCAACCTCTTCTGCAGTCCAGTTGTAACGCATTGAGTTCTGAGACATCTCAAGACCCGATACTGCAACGCCGCCTGCGTTAACAGCCTTAGACGGAGCAACCTTAACACCGTTAGCCTTGAAGTATGCAACAGCCTCGTTAGATGTCGGCATATTAGCAACCTCGATGTAATACTTAACACCGTTGGCAACAATCTTTTCAGCCTCTGCCATGCCAACCTCGTTCTGTGTTGCACAAGGCATGCAGATGTCAGCCTTAACACCCCACGGCTTCTGACCGGGGAAGAACTCTACGCCGAACTTATCTGCGTAATCCTGAACCTTATCACGGCAGGAAGCTCTCATTTCAAGGAGATATGCGATCTTCTCGGGTGTGTTTACGCCGTCCGGATCGTAGATGTAACCGTCGGGACCGGAAAGTGTAACAACCTTAGCGCCAAGCTCTGTGAGCTTTGTAGCTGTACCCCATGTTACGTTACCGAAGCCTGAAAGTGCAACTGTCTTGCCCTCTACGCTGTCGCCGAAGTACTTGAGCATATTCTCTGCATAGTAAACTGCGCCAAAGCCTGTTGCCTCGGGACGGATAAGAGATCCGCCGTACTCAAGGCCCTTACCTGTGAGAACGCCCGAGAACTCGTTCTTAAGACGCTTGTACTGACCGAAGAGGAAACCGATCTCACGGCCGCCTACACCGATGTCGCCTGCAGGAACATCAAGGTTCGGACCGATATGACGATAAAGCTCTGTCATGAAGCTCTGGCAGAAACGCATAACCTCAGCGTCTGACTTACCTCTCGGATCGAAGTCTGAACCGCCCTTGCCGCCGCCCATAGGAAGCGATGTGAGGCTGTTCTTAAAGATCTGCTCGAAACCGAGGAACTTAATGATACCTATATATACTGACGGGTGAAAACGAAGACCGCCCTTGTAAGGACCGATAGCAGAGTTGTACTGAACTCTGAAACCGCGGTTAACCTGTGTCTTACCGTTGTCATCTACCCACGGAACTCTGAAAATGATCTGTCTCTCAGGCTCTACGAGTCTGTCGATCACACCTGCCTCAACGAGGTCGGGTCTCTGCTCTACAACAGGCTGAATGCTCTCAAGAACCTCTGTTACAGCCTGAATAAACTCGGGCTCGCCTGCATTACGCTTCTTAACTGTTTCAAGAACGCTGTTAAGATACTCATTCGTTATTGCCATAATAATCATCCTCCATAGATTTAAAATCTTCATGCAGCCAAAGCAAATCAACTCCGACCGATGTTAACTTTTTAACACGTTTTACAGTATATCACTAATGGAAAAAAAATGCAATAGCAAAATTAAATTTTTCAAAAAAAAATTGCAAATTAAGTGTTAATAAATTCAAAAACCAATGGTTTTTGTGAATTTATTGCAATTTTCAGTTTGGACGACTGCAATTTTTTCACTTCTTTAAAGCAATAACTTGCAAACGCTGAGCTGCCTGAGAGAATTTAGAGAATTTTTTATTAAAAACAAAAAAGCATTGAATTATTCCCAAAAATGTTATATAATATCTATATCTATGAATTTTAAGGGTGATTATATGAAAAAGAATTTTGTCATATCTGTTGTTCTCGCCGTTATAGCCTTCGGACTTTTAGCTGCGTCGATCATACTAACTATTTTTGAAAAAGAGGACCTTTGCACATATCTTGCTATGGGTTCAAGCGGAGCTGCGTTTATTTCGGTTCTGTTCGGACTCGGAAGCTGGAAAGAAAAGTAAGGTGTAAATATGAAATCTATAAGAAGCGCTATTGAAAATACTGTTTCAATATCCCTGTTCAACAAGGGTCTTGCCGGGAAGATCTTCGATGAGGTCAGGCTTTCGGGCGCAAAGGTAGTCATGAAGAACAATTCCGCCGAATGCGTTCTGCTTTCCCCGGAGGAGTACCTTCATTTGCTCGACAGCGTCAACGAGATGAAGGCGGCGGTCACGGCTTTGCAGCGTCTGTCATCTCTTGATCCGAATGCACTGATTACGGAAGAGGACTTCGCTGTCCGCACCGATCTTGACATCAGCTTTGTAAACTCATCTTCGGGGGTCGATTTTGAATGAACATTATAGTAAGATATATGCCTCAGTTTGTCGATGACTTCAACTCATTTTCGGAGCATGACAAGATAATCGTCCGCACCGCCCTGCAAAAGCTCAGCGAAAACCCCTTCCCGAAAAAAGAAGGCGGCTACGGAAATCCTGCACTGGATCAGCCCGATGGCATGATCCTTACCGCAAAGATCATTTTTACAGATATACGCATTGTATATAAGCTGATGAAGTCAAAGGACAATTCCATGCTGATCATATACACCGCCGTGATCAACGACACAGGCAGCCGAAGATAAAGCTTTTTGTTGATATGTGCCGCTGCTGCCTGATCATTAACGTATACATAATAATAGACAGATCGTGTTATCCAAACTCGGTTTTTAAGAAAAAAATCCGTACACAGCAACACCGCCACAGCTTTTGTGACGGTGCTTTTTTTATTTATTATTTATTGATCAAGCATTATCTTTACCGTAATATGCATGGAGATACATCTCTTTTATCTCACTCATAAGCGGGTATCTCGGGTTAGCGCCCGTACACTGATCGTCAAATGCCTGCTCAACCATGTCGTCAAGCCTGTCAAGGAAATCACGCTCGTCAATGCCGTAATCTCTGATCGTCGGCTTAATGCCGATCTTGACCTTCAACTCTTCAACAGCCTTGATGAGGTTCTCAAGCTTCTCTTCATCTGTATTGCCGCCGAGTCCGAGGTAATCTGCAACCTCGGCATATCTTGCAAGCGTATGCGGATGATCGTACTGTGAGAATGTACCCATCTTTGTCGGTACTTCTGCTGCATTGAAGCGCATTACCTCGCCAATCATCAGCGCATTTGCAACGCCGTGCGGCAGGTGATGGAACGCACCGAGCTTATGTGCCATAGAGTGGCATACTCCAAGGAAAGCATTTGCAAACGCCATACCTGCCATAGTAGCAGCGTTAGCCATCTTCTCTCTTGCAACAGGATCATTCGGACCGTTATCGTATGCTCTCGGGAGGTATTCAAAGATCATCTTGAGTGCGCGCAGTGCAAGACCGTCTGTGTAATCGGTAGCCATAACCGAAGCGTAAGCTTCAAGGGCATGAGTTACAGCGTCTATACCCGACGCAGATGTAAGACCCTTGGGTGCAGTCATGTGCATATCTGCATCAATAATGGCCATATTTGGGAGCAGCTCGTAATCCGCAAGGGGATATTTTACGCCCGTACTCTCATCTGTAATAACAGCAAACGGAGTTACCTCGGAGCCTGTACCTGCAGATGTAGAGATCGCAATGAAATATGCCTTCTCGCCCATCTTCGGGAATGTGTATATTCTCTTGCGTATATCCATAAAACGCATAGCCATATCAAGGAAATCAGCCTCGGGGTGTTCATAGAGTACCCACATAATCTTGCCAGCGTCCATTGCCGAACCGCCGCCGATTGCAATGATCGTATCGGGCTGAAAAGCCTTCATCTGCTCTGCGCCCTCTTTTGCGCAGGCAAGCGTCGGGTCGGGAGCAACGTTGAAAAATGTTGTGTGAACTATGCCCAGTTCATCGAGTTTATCTGTGATAGGCTTTGTATAGCCGTTGTTGTAAAGGAAGCTGTCGGTTACGATAAACGCTTTCTTTTTGCCCATAACATTTTTTAGCTCGTCAAGAGCAACAGGCAGACAGCCTTTCTTGAAATAAACCTTCTCGGGTGCTCTAAACCAAAGCATATTTTCACGCCTTTCCGCTACGGTTTTTATGTTAAGCAGATGCTTGACTCCGACATTCTCCGATACAGAGTTGCCGCCCCATGAGCCGCAGCCCAGAGTCAGCGACGGAGCAAGATTAAAGTTATAGAGATCGCCGATACCGCCGTGTGACGACGGAGTATTCACGAGGATACGGCAGGTCTTCATTCTCTCACCAAACTGGGCAAGCTTAGCCTTTTCCGTTACGGCATTAAGATAAATTGACGATGTATGACCGTAACCGCCGTCGGCAACAAGTCTTTCTGCCTTTGTGAAAGCGTCTTCGATATCGGCTGCTCTGTACATAGCAAGCACGGGAGACAGCTTCTCATGAGCAAATTCCTCTTCGATATCAACGCTTTCTACCTCGCCTATCAGTATCTTTGTCGTTTCGGGAACGTTCACTCCCGCAAGTGCAGCGATGGTATGAGCTTTCTGACCTACTATCCTTGCATTCAGCGCACCGTTGATGATAATAGTTTTCCTGACCTTTTCGGTTTCGTCGGGAGTAAGAATGTAACAGCCTCTGTCAGTGAACTCCTTCTTTACAGCTTCGTATACACCGTCAAGCACGATAACAGACTGCTCGGAAGCGCAGATCATGCCGTTGTCGAATGTCTTTGAATGAATTATCGAATTGACAGCAAGTATAATGTCTGCCGTATCGTCAATTATCGCAGGGGTATTGCCTGCGCCTACACCGAGCGCAGGCTTGCCGCTTGAATAAGCCGCCTTGACCATTCCCGGACCGCCTGTTGCAAGAATTATATCGCTCTCTCTCATAAGGGTATTTGTAAGCTGCAGGGACGGAACATCTATCCACGCAACAATACCCTCGGGAGCGCCTGCTTTTACCGCAGCCTCATAAACTACCTTTGCTGCTTCGATAGTCGAATGTTTAGCTCTCGGGTGAGGACTGATGATGATAGCGTTCCTTGTTTTAAGGCAAAGCAGCACCTTGAATATGGCTGTGGATGTCGGGTTTGTTGTCGGAATAACAGCGCCCACAACGCCGATCGGCTCGGCTATTTTTTTTGTTCCGTATGCAGCGTTCTCCTCAACCACACCGCACGTCTTTGTGTGTTTATATGCATTGTAGATATACTCTGCGGCATAGTGGTTTTTGATGACCTTATCCTCCACTACGCCCATGCCTGTTTCTTCAACAGCCATCTTTGCAAGTCTGATCCTCTCGTTATTTGCGGCAAGAGCAGCAGTCCTGAAGATATAATCAACCTGTTCCTGAGTATAGGCTGCAAACCTCTTCTGTGCCTCTCTGACCTGTGCAAGTCTTTTTTCAAAGCTCTCAACACTGTCAACGATAGTGTACATTTCGCTCATAATAACTCTCCTGACTTTCATATATTGTGCAGCAGCACTTTGTTAATTTTTTGTCAATAGTCTTTACTTCTCGCAAATCTGTGAGATCTCTATATTCAATATAACACAGTTTGTATTTTTTTTCAATAGCTTATAATTAAAAACATCGTATGATTTAAAATAAAAAGGGACGATATCTCGCCCCTTGAAATTATGTTATGTTTAATTCACACACAGACACCGTTTTAGCCTATGAACATCTGGGTCCAGTAATGTCCGTTTTCAACGTATCCTACTCCGATCTGAGTATATGACGAATTCAGGATATTAGCTCTGTGTTCGTCGGAATTCATCCATGCATTAACGACCTCGGAAGGCGTTCTTTGTCCCATAGCTATGTTCTCTCCTGCCGTGCGGTAGCTTATACCGAAGCTTTTCATCATATCAAACGGACTGCCGTAAGTCGGTGAAGTATGACTGAAATAGCCCTTGTCTTTCATGTCCTGCGACTTTAGTCTTGCCACATTCGTCAGCTCGTGGCTTACAGTCAATTCCGACAGACCGTACTGTCTGCGAATATCATTGACAAGATCGCAGACCTCCTGCTCATATGCGCTGACTTCAACGCTGTCAGAAGCCGTGCTGTCGGTATCCTCCGTGATCGAGTCCTGATCGGGAATTTCCCTGTCGGCAGGCGTTCCCCAAAAGCCGAAATACTTTCCGAGAAGCTCCTCAAGGCTTAACGGCAGATCAGAGACCTCGTCATCGCTGTCATCTGTATCTGCACAATCGGTACATGAATCATCGTCGTCACCGTCTTCAGTATCCGCACAATCGGTACATGAATCATCGTCGTCACCGTCTTCAGTATCCGCACAATCGGTACATGAATCGTCTTTCTCACCCGTGCAGTTATCGGAAATGCACTCATCATCCTTACTCGTGTCAGAAGGTGCTTCCTGTACATCGCCGCAATCAATGTCTGAGCCGCATTCGGGGTTGCAGCCGTCTGTGCAGTCGTCCTTATCCGACTTATCCGTACATACATCTCCGCTGCAATCGACGTCGTCGGCACAATTCGGATCGCAGTTCGTCACAATCAGGCTTTCCCACTTGCAGCCTTCACCAATATTATCTGTTACGCTTTTCAGAATGTTTTCTACATCCTGAGGCAAGCACATATCCTCACCGCATTTTACATTGTAGATCCCTTGCAGACCCATTATCTGCAAATCGGGCACCGCTGCCCTCTCCGTACAAATGATACCACTGCATCCGGCAATGTCCCCTCTGCAAACGCCGACACTCCCACATTCTGCCGACGCTGTCATTGCAGCCAATGCTGCAACAAGTCCTGCGGATATAACCGCCAATCTGATCTTTTTCACAATAGCCTCCTGTATAAAAGTATTTTGAAAAGTCAAATCAACTTTCCGATATAATTATACAGTTTATTGCAGTGTTATTTCAATGCAAAAATATTTCCAGAAATGTTTATTATTTATTAATATAACGTACTCGGCACATTTCCGACAATCACCGTTTCTCCAACAAGGACAGAATCGGTAAATTCAAAAGGCTCTTTGCTGCCGCACGCTATCACGATCAGCTCGCCGGTGATATCTATGTATAGCCTGTGGACAGTCTGATTTATACCGCCTGTCTCAAACTCGCTCCTGAAATCTGTCCTCACATCACCCGTGACGGAATTATTGAATCTGAGCTTTCTGCCCGATCCGCTCAGAAACTCGCTGTCAAAGAAGCTGCCCAAAGGAATATCAACATAATAAACATACTCGTCGTCAAGGTCTTTTGCAATCGCAGATGTAACTTCATTTTTCAGCTTATTTAGTGACATTACGTCCGTATTCACCTGCTGGATCTCTCCGTTTGCAGAATATGAAAGGGCCGTTAGATCCTCACAGCTGAGATGAAGCTGAGCTATCTTCTCGTTAACGGTGTCCGAAATAAGCTCGCTCATCATCTGCTTTGCTTTTACTTCGGAATAATTTTCCATAAACAAAGATACCCTATACTCGAAATAGCAGCAGAAGCCCGCTGCTCCTGCCGCAAGCAGCAGCACAAAAGCTGCGATGATTTTCTTTATATTCGTGCGGCTTTTGAATTTTTTACCATAACGCAGACGAAAAGAACGATGTATCTTTGACATAAAAAACACCCCTTGAGCATATTACTCAAGAGGCATTATGATTGTTACATTTTTATTATTCTTCGCTGTCATTTTTTACGGGACAATCTTCGGCACTGCAGCTGTCGCAGTCACCGTCGTCACCCTCGGGGCAGTCGATGTCATCTGCACAGAGTGAAGAGAAATCGAACTCCAGTTCCTCGCCGCAGTTAGGACACTCGATAGAACCCTCGATAAGGATATCCTCGGATACACAGATCTCATCGCCGCAAGTCGGGCATACTACCTCATAATATTCGCTGTCCTCGTCAAAATCATCAAAATCGTCATCGTCTTCATCATAAAGATCGTCCTCGACAAGAGAGAGATCCTGATCAATTTCGTCTACCTGCTCGCTTAACTCATCATAAAGCTCGCCGAGATCCTCGATGTCATCAGCCATATCCTCAAGAACATCTACAACCTTTTTGACAAGCTTGACCATGTCGTCGTTTTCGTTGAGCTTCAGACCATCCATAAGGCCTTTGATATATGCAACCTTTTCGTTAATGTTCATCTGTGCGTCCTCCGTAAAAATCGTTATACTTAGTTATTGGAACGTCCGAGATACTCGCCTGTACGTGTATCAATCTGAATGACCTCGCCCTCGTCTATGAAGAGCGGAACTCTAACCTCGGCGCCCGTTTCAACAGTTGCGGGCTTTGTAGCGTTGGTAGCTGTATCGCCCTTGAAGCCGGGTTCTGTTTCGATAACCTTCAGGTCAACAAAGTTCGGCGGCTCAACACCGAAAACATTGCCCTTGTAGGAGAGAACCTTACATACCATGTTTTCTTTTACAAACTTGAAGTTATCACCGAGAACAGACTTGCCTATCGGGATCTGCTCCCATGTTTCTGTATCCATGAAGTAATAGAGATCGCCGTCGGAATAGCTGTACTCCATTTCCTTTCTCTCAATATAAGCAGTCGGGTACTTATCGTTAGGGTTGAATGTCTTTTCAACTACCGCACCTGTGATAACGTTTCTGATCTTTGTACGAACAAAAGCGGCACCCTTACCCGGCTTTACGTGCTGGAATTCGATGATGGAAACTACCTGGCCGTCCATCTCAAATGTAACGCCGTTTCTGAAATCTCCTGCTGAAATCATAATAAATCCTCCTGACAATTTGATCCGTGAAATTATCACGGTAAAATGACCTTATTAAAAATAAGCATTATACACAAGTCAATTATACTACACGTCGGGATAAAATTCAAGTTTTTTTTGATAGTATTGTAATTTTTTTGAGTCAGAACACTTTTATTCAAAATAATTGTATATCATTTGGCTTCTGCCTTGATAATTTCTTTCTCGTTCTCCTTTGTTTTTAAACCGATCTTTGACAAGGGCATCGACAGCCTGTCAACAAGAATAACCGCAAGAGCCATCTTGATTGCGTCGGGTATCAGGAACGGTATAACACACAATGAAAGTATTGCCCCGATACTCTTGACATCTCCCGTTCTTGCGAAAACATAATAGAACCATGCCGTACCGAATGTATAGCATACCGCAAGTCCGAGTATCATTCCGATTATAAGAAACACAACAGAACCCGGCTTTGTTTTCTTGAACAAAGCTATTATCAGAACCGAAAAGAGAAATCCTATTATGTATCCTCCCGTTACACCTGTTATCGCAGCGATTCCGCTTTTGAACCCTGAGAACACCGGTACCCCCGCTGCGCCAAGCAGTATATAAGCCGCCACAGCTGTGAGCGAACACCGCAGATCAAACAATCCCGCAATCAGAAATACAGCAAAGGTTTGCAGCGTAAACGGCACAAACGGTCCCAATGCGGGTATGCTGATCCATGAGCATACCGTGAGCAGCGCTATCGATACCGCTGTGGTGGTAATGAACAGCACGTTACTTTTCAAATTTTCTTTTTGCATAAAATCACAACCTTATAATTATTTTCATACTAATTATAAATCGTCAACCCTATTTTGTCAATAGAGGTTGACGATTCGTTTGTAACTTATGCTCCATATTTAAGGAACCACTGATTAAATCACGTCCTTCGGACTGAGTACCAAATTTGCTTGCATCTTTTTTTCAAATTGCACTCAAAATCCTTGAAATACGTCAGTATTCCTGCGGCTTTTTCGCACAATTTGCCTAAAAATCTGACGGCGCAACTTCGGCACTCAATTTCATATAATATCTATCTGACATGATCTCATAACAGCGAGAGCTTTTTCGTGCAGCTCTTTTGTCACGCCTGCGCAGCACGAGGAATCTACCGATATTTTTTTCTCCGGGAAAGCAGCCTTGAGCAGCAGTGCGTTTGAGATCACGCATATATCGGTACATAACCCGATAAGTTCGATCTCAAAATCTTCATCTATGCACATATCCCGAATTATATCCGGTAAGGCGACCGAACCGAAGGTTGGCTTTTCTACTGCGATATACCTCTTAGAACTCAATGCATGCTCAATATGAGCGTCGAGCTTCCAGCCGTCAGAACCCTTGATACAATGCTTTACAGGGAGCTTTAGGCCCTCGGGAGTGGACAAATAATCCTCAGAATGAGTATCATAAGTGACAATTATATCGCCGCTGTGATCTTGTATTTTTTTGAATGCATTCGGGACGATAGCCTGTGCTTCATCTGTGCCGAGTGACCCGTCAACAAAATCTTTCTGCATATCTATAACAATAAGGATTTTTTTCAACTCAATTCCTTCTTTCTATTAATTTTTTTCATATACTGTGTCTAACCCGCTTTTCTCATAATCCGCTACCGACTTAAACAGCGACTTCACATCTTTAAGCCCGAGGACAGAGTTCCCCGACACAATAAAATGATTGAGCAGCTCCACCTCGATCAGGCTCAGCGCTTCATTCAATCTTGCCGTGGCGATTATATCGGCTTTTGACGGCAGCATAACTCCGCTCGGATGATTATGCGCTATAAAAGCATACCTCGCTTTATACCTCAATGCGTAATCGCATATTTTTATTACATCAATATCCACATGAGTATTTGTGCCGTGTGTTATGAAATTCGAGAAAACCATCTGTTTGGCAGGACTTAGCAAAAGCAGATAAACGGATTCCGTATTTTTCCCGATATACTTTGTTATCATCATATCTTTCACTGCTGTTTCCGTGAGTACTTTGTTGTCACAAAGGAATCTCTCATAGGAATATCTGGAAAAGACCTCGGGCAAAAGCTTGATAAAAGCTGCCGTATTTTCTGTCATTCCTGCGTCGAGCAGGGCATTGAACGGAGCGTCTATAAGATTAGCCAGCGAGCCGAAATGATCCAGGAGCTTGTGCGCAATAGGATTTGTATCTACTCTTGGGAAAATATAATACAGGAGCATCTCCAGAACCTCGTGTGTTTCAAAGGTTTCCCCCCCGTAATCTATGAATCGTTTTTTCATTCTTTGTCTGTGACCTGAATGCTCGGATTTTTTATTCATGACAGATCCTTTCTTTCCTTAACAAAATGTGTGCCGAAGCGGTTCTGATCTGTACACCCATTTACACCATCTCCTTAACGTGAGTTTCGATGAAGTCGATCTCTTCCTCCGACAATCCGTATTTTTTGTAGAGCTGACGGTCTATCTCGGGAATGCTGACGCTCCAGTCAATGTCGGAATTTTCGGTGAAGTTCTGGAGGGGGACGTATTTATACACTATTTGAGTTACATTTTGGGACACTTTTAAGATACTAACCATATAACGTAAAAACTTCGTACACATATAGCTTCTTAAATTGATTGCCTCAATTTCATCACGAAAACAACCTATAGGGATTAATGAATCTGTACAAGCACTTTTCGGTTTACCGACATAAGACATCCCGATTACCTTCTTATCTTTGTTCGGTGCCCCTGCAGATTTAGAGATAAATATTTTGTAGGAGTTAAAAACATCAATATTCTTAGTAACTTTATCTTCAGATATATACCTAATTCCATCACCTTTAATTCGTAATTCACAGCAATTATCAAATTTTTCTGGACTTGAAATTTCATTTACAACTGAGTCCTTTCCAACGATACCGAAGGCATTCCTACCTTTTGTAAGGTTCGTAAGATAATCATTTGTAATACCGCGAACTTTCTGTAGAACACTAATTTTGATTGGATCAGTAAGAACTACTTCCAATCCTTCAATAAACAATGGTCTGTTAATAATAGTTTCCTTCCCATTTTGGACTGTAGAAAACTCAACATTTCCAGAATAATCAGGTAAAAATGAGAAATAGCTAACACCACCCTTGACAACTACATTAGAAAAAACATCGTTTTCATTAGGATAGTGAACTATTTTGTGAATATGTTGATTAGATTTGAAGAAATCACGCAATTTAACAAAAGACTTATCCTGTGCGTCTCCAGCAAACCACCTTGAAGGAGTTATCAATACAACACATCTTTTTGAAACATCAATTGACCCTTTTATAAAATAAGGAAATAATTGTTTTGACAAAGATGAATTATCAGCATTTGAACTAATTTCCTCCTGATACGGCGGATTAAATATTATCTGGAGTCGACTTCTTGACTGCACAATCACAGCTTTGCTACGATCGCTTATTTGTGTTTCTGCGGATTTCAGAATGCCTGTCAATGGTCGTGAAACGTGAATTTTAACCTTGACAGGCATTCTTAAATCCGTATAATCAGAGTTTCGATTGTAGCAAAGCAACACAGCAATAAGGATCATATAACTCCAGATAATATTCTTAAATCCGTATAATCAGAGTTTCGATTGTAGCAAAGCAACACAGCAATAAGGATCATATAACTCCAGATAATACCAATCACATAATCAAACTTCATTTTCGTTTTTCCCTCCTTTATGTCCTTGAACATCAAAGACCTTTTTCTTCGCCAGTTGTAGATCATGCAGGCGATCTCCTCATGCGGCTTCTCTTCGCTTTCTTCTCCGAACAGAGAATAAGCATAATCGTCCTCTCCGGACATACCGAGCGGTACTGCGTCTTTCAAACCGTCCATCTGCCATAGGTTCCATGCGATGATGTTTGTTATTTTCGACAGCTCGCTTTTTGTGGGCTGCCTTTTCAAATACTCCTGCATATAATCGCAGAAGGTTATGAGAAGATTAATTCGGCCTATCAGAAGATTGTCGCCCTGATACTCATAGCCGTAGGTGCTTTCCATTGCTTTCACTGCCCATTCAAGCCACTCCGCCTCGTCTTTTGCGTTTTCACAAACAAGC
>OMYH01000074.1 GCA_900315255.1 uncultured Eubacteriales bacterium
CCGGTGTGCGTTTCTTTCTTGCCATTTGTAAAACCTCCAATTCGGTGTTTCTATTTTACACCTTATTGGAGGTTTACACAAGATATGGGATGGTCTCATCTTTCCGTACCGTTTTTTCTATATTAATATACACAAAACAAATAGTTATTTTTCTATCAGCAGCTTATATATATCATTTTTCTTGAATCCCGTAGCCTTTGCCGCCTGCTTTGCGCTGTCAGACACGGAACTGCCCTCGTCAATCAGCCTTTTGGCAAGCTCTGCTGCCTGTTCAAGCGTAAACTGCTGTGTATCACTGTCTCCTGCAGCTCCCTCGATAACGAACACAAGCTCGCCCTTCAGACCGCCGTCACCGTAATCATGCACCGCCTTGGCAAGTGTCGTTCTGATGACTTCCTCGTGTATCTTTGTGATCTCACGCACAATGGAGATCCTTCTGTCGCCGAATGCCTGATACATATCCGCAAGCGTTGCCGCTGCCTTATGGGGCGCTTCATAGAATATCATAGTACGCTTTTCATTTTGCAGCTGTTCGAGGTGGTCGCTGCGGCTCTTTTTGTTTGTGCTCAAAAAGCCCTCAAATGTAAACCTGCCTGTTGCAAGTCCCGACACTGCAAGCGCAGAAATAACGGCGCTCGGACCGGGTACGACTATAGTCTGTATCCCTCTCTCGGCGCACTGTTTAACAAGTTCCTCTCCCGGATCGGAGATACACGGCATGCCTGCGTCTGTGACTATTGCGCAGTTCTCTCCGCTCTCTATGCGATCGCAGATAATATCGCCACGTTCTCTTTTGTTATGCTCAAAATAGCTTATCATCGGCTTTTTTATCTCAAAATGATTCAGCAGCTTCAGTGTTACCCTGGTATCCTCTGCTGCTATAAAATCTACGCTGTCAAGCACCTCCAAAGCTCTCGGTGAAATATCGCCCAGATTGCCTATCGGTGTTCCCACAACATAGAGAACTCCGCTCATAAATAACTCTCCTTATAATCTCCGTAAATGTCTATCATCTCACGGGATAGTCCGCTTTCGGTATCTCCCTCAATAAATAAAACAGGTTCGGCTATCAATCCGCCGGGGTTTCCTCCTCGTCTGCCCTCGGCAAGAAAAAGCTTAGGTGCTTTGTTATGCCTTTGCTGCACCATTCTGAGCCTCTTAGGCTCAATCCCGGCTTTTCTCATCGACATGAACACATCGCACAGCCGCTCGGGTCTTTGACAAATGCAGAATCTCCCTCCGAATCTGAGAAGCCGTGCCGCAGCCGCCGTAATATCGTCGATCGTACACTCCGTTTCGTGTCTTGCTATCTGCTTTTGTCTGTCGGGATTCACTATCCCCGACCCGCCTGTCTTGTAGGGCGGATTCATTGCGACCATATCGTACGAACCGAATTCCACAAGCCCGTCAAGGCTGCGCAGGTCGCCGTTGATCACGGTGATCCTATCGCCCAGAGAATTCTCCTCAACGCTGCGTGACATCATTTCAGCGGCATCACACTGTATTTCTACAGATGTTATATGCACGGGCGGTACATTTCTGCACCATATCAAAGATATAGCTCCGCACCCTGCCCCAAGCTCCAACACACGCTCATGCTTCTTCGGTGATGAAAAGTCCGCAAGCAGTATCGTATCTGTGGAGAATCGGTTTTCTTTTGAAACTATAACTTTGACTCCGCCTCCGAGCGGCTCGAAATGCTCCCCGTCCTTAAGCACTGCCATCACTCCTCACCTCGATTTTTCAGCTTGTTTAGTTTTTTCTCCTTTTTTATTTCTTTTTTTACTCTTCTCTTCGTCTTTATCCTGAAATGTACATTCTCAAAACGAGTTTTGAAATGTGTGTTGATGACCGCTCCGATAAGAATGATATTAAAACAGGTATACATCCACACAAGGAATAACGCTATGCTTGTAAGGCTGCCGTAGAACGATTTATATATATTGCTGCCGTCATTATATATCGCAAATATCGCCGAGAATGCCGCTATTGCCGCTCCTGAGAACATTGCGCCGGGTATCTGGAACAGCATTCTGCGTTTACCTGCAGGCAGAAATTTATACATGATCATGCATATGACCATTACTGTTGCAATTACGTTAATGCTGTAAATACGCTCCGCCAAAAAACGAAATATCGACTTCTGCGAAAAAGCCGCCATCAGAATATCGTCTGCAGTCTTCTCTTTTGTATACAGCAGAAGCAGGAAGCCTGCCAACGCAATAAACAGTATAGTATATAAAACAGAGTAGCTTACCATAGATACATAGCTTCGGTTATCGTCTTCGTCGTATATGAAATCAAGAGAACGAACCATAGCAAGCATCGCCCTTGATGACGACCACAGCAGGAACACAACAGAAATAGAAAATATACCCATTTTATACGAGTATGCCTCATGTATGAGTGATTCCACAAGATCGCTGACCGCTTTCGGTGTAAGCTCGATGACAGCCTGAGTAAGCTCCGCCTCGCTTATCCCCGTGAAGGGCAGCATAGAGCAGAGCAATATAAAAATAGGAATTACCGAAATAAAGAAAAAGAATGTTATGCTTGCGGCATTTGTTGAGATATTCTTCTCTCCCATTGCAGACGCAAACGTGATGCTTTCGGTTACCACGATATTATGTTTTATCTTTTCTAAAAGAGCTGATTTTTTCATATTGCAGTTCTCCCGTAGATAGCCTCTTTTTGTATATCATACCATATTTTGCATTTTACCGCAATACATAAATAAACAAAAAAATAAGACCCGCCATAGCGAGTCTTATCATATTGTCGCATTACTCCTCTGCAGGCGCACCAACGGGACAAACATCTGCGCAGCTTCCGCATGATACACAAGTATCTGCATCGATAACATACTTTCCGTCACCCTCTGTGATAGCCTCTACAGGACATTCTGCAGCACAAGCTCCGCAGGAAATGCAGTCATCACTGATCTTGTAAGCCATAAAACAAACCTCCTTCTCTTACATTTCGTTACACATATTCTATCACAAACTATATTAAAATTCAAGAAAAAAGCGTGTGTAAAGCTTTCAATTCACATAATATTTACAAACAGTTAGATAACACTTATCGGTTTTGTTTTTATACCGCAAGCATTCGATGCAGCAGACCGAGATAATCACTCAAGCCTTTTGAGCGCTTCAAGCTCCTTTTTATCGACCTTGATCTGAGCGTCCTTGATGACTTTTACCTCGCTGCTTTTAAATGTAGCAGGGGCAGCATCGGGAGCTTTTTTCAGTATTATCTTCAGAACCTTGGTGATAGGATTCGCCTCAACAACTTTTCCCTCACCCTCAGGAGTGCTGACGATAGCTCCGACCTTTGGTATCCTCTTCAGTAAGTCCGTGTAAGCCTCCTGTTCATACTTAAGGCAGCACATAAGTCTGCCGCACGTTCCCGATATTTTCACGGGACTGAGCGAGAGTCCCTGCTCCTTCGCCATCTTGATAGATACAGGCTGGAACTCGCCGAGATATGAGTTGCAGCAGAACGGTCTGCCGCATATGCCGAGTCCTCCGAGAAGCTTTGCTTCATCTCTAACGCCAATCTGCCTGAGCTCGATCCTTGTCTTGAAGATAGACGCAAGCTCTTTGACCAGCGCACGGAAATCCACTCTTCCGTCTGCTGTAAAATAGAACAGTATCTTGCTGTTATCGAATGTATATTCCACCTCGACCAGCTTCATGTTCAACTTATGCTCTGAGATTTTTTTAAGACAGATGTCAAATGCCTTCTTCTCTTTTATATGATTCTCCCTGACCTGTGCCAGATCTTTTTCGGTCGCTTGTCTGATGATCGTTTTCAGCGGATGAACTATCGTGCTGTCGCTCACCTCTTTGTTTGCTATAGCAACCGTACCGCATTCGACACCTCGTGCCGTTTCAACAATAACTTGATCGCCGATGACCAGCTTCATATCAAGAGGCGAGAAATAGTACACCTTTCCGACCTCTTTAAATCTGACTCCTATAATTTCTGCCATAAAGACCTCCTGTTTTAGTGACGGCTCTGCCTGATCTGAGCGCAGTACCACGTCGCCAATAAATTCATATTACAATTCTGTGCGAGCATTTTCTGTGCCTGTGAGGTCACATTTATCAAGCTCACAAGAGATTTTTTTCTAAGCGTTCGGGCAAGCTCGGCTATATGCTTCGGCTGTCCGCCCTCATGGAGAAACTTTTCCTCCAGCGCAAGCGATGAATACTCGCTTATTCTCTCAAACACCTTCTGTGCAAGCACCTTATCCTTCCCGAGCTTGCTGACCGAAGCAAGCAGAGGCATTTCGGTATTCTTTGGTATCGCCTCGGCTATCTCAACAGCAAGCTCCTCGGCTTTTACATCAAGCTCATCTCCGTACTTTTTGTTATCCTCTCTGAGCTTGAACAGCGCCGAACGTGACAGCACCGTCTTCAGAATAGCCGTCGAGGATTCGCAGGTAATTATGAACCGCACATTCTGCGGCGGCTCCTCCAGTATTTTCAGCAGAGCGTTCTGTGCCTCTGCCGTCATCTTGTCATCTATGACATACACCTTTACGGGCGCTTCGTTGGGCTTGATGTAGCAGTCCGAGATCATCTCTCTTATCTCGCCCACTCCGACATTCTGCTTTTTGTCCGCAATTTTCACATAATATATATCCGGGTGAATATCATGCTCCGCTTTAATGCAGTTGCTGCAAACACCGCATGGCCGAATGCCCTCACTGCTGCAAACACTTATCTTCGCAAGCTCCTTTGCCGCAGTCTTAGACTGAACCTTCTCTCTGCTCTCTAAGATAACAGCATGCGGAAGCCTTCTGCTGTCTGTGAGTGCGGTTATCTGTCTGCAAACCTCACTGTCGCCGATAATATCCTTTAAGCTCATGCCGTCACCTCTCCTTATATAATAACACGTATCCGTGTTTTTTGCAAATCAAAATACTGCTGTATTTATCAGTATCTGACCGTTTTGTATATCTATCACACCGTACTCCGAGGGATAGCCCATCACCGCCCCTGGATTCATAATATACATTCCGTCTTCGTATTCCGTATATTGACTGTGGGTATGACCAAACAGCACTATATCAGCTTTTTCGGCTCTGCCCGACATTTTAAGCTCCGACAAGCCATACTTCACATGATATGTATGCCCGTGAGTCATGAATATCCTCACGCCCTCGATCGTGATAAGCTCGGTGTTTTTAAGCGAGCTGTACCAATCGTTGTTACCCCTTACGCCGATAAACATCTTCTCGGGGAACTCTTTTCTGACCTCGTCAAAATCTCTTTCTCCGTCCCCAAGAAAAAGCACGACCTCTGCTTTTGTCTGTCTTCGCACTATTTTTGACAAAGCCGTAACCATGCCGTGAGAGTCCGATACAACCAGGATCTTCACTTCTTTATAGTACCTCCTCCCACAACGATATCGCCGTCATACAGCACAAGTGCCTGACCTTGGGTTATCGCTCTCTGCGGCTCGTCAAACTCAAGCGTTATGGTGTTTTCATCGGTTTGTACGGCCGTAGCCCACTGCTCGGGCTGAGAGTAGCGAACCTTAGCCTTTACTCTCATCGGCTTATATATATTGTCAACAGATATCAGATTGATATTATCCGCTGTAACTGTCTTTGAGAACAGATCCTCATTCTCGCCGAGAACCACCGTATTTGACAAGGTATCGACTTTGATGACGTACATCGGGTGCGGCAGCGCAAGTCCGAGGCCTTTCCGCTGACCGACGGTATACCTGATAATCCCCTTATGCCGTCCGAGGATATTCCCGTCTTTATCAACGAAATTGCCTTCGGGATATGTTCTCCCCGTATAGCCTTCGATAAAATCGGAGTACTTTCCGCTTGTAACAAAGCAGATGTCCTGACTGTCATGCTTTCTCGCATTGACGAAGCCGTGTTTCTCTGCAATTTCTCTGACCTCGTTCTTTGTAAGCGTGCCGAGCGGAAACACCGTGTGCGACAGCTGTTCCCCTGTCAAGGAATACAGAACATAACTCTGATCCTTTCCCGGATCGACCGCTTTTTTCAGCAGGAATCTTCCGTGCTCCTCGCTGAATTCAACCCTTGCGTAGTGACCCGTGGCAATATAGTCATAACCCAGCTCTTTGGCTCTCTGATACAGTTTATCGAACTTCAGGTAACGGTTGCAGTCTATGCACGGATTGGGCGTTCTTCCGTTTTCGTATGCGTCGATGAATTTTTCTATAACACACTGAGCGAACTTGTCCGAAAAGTTAAAGACATGATACGGCATACCCAGTGTATGTGCAACGCTCCTTGCGTCTTCTACATCATCAAGCGAGCAGCAGGTGTTATCTCTTATATTCACCTCTTCGTTTGAGAACAGCTTCATCGTAACGCCCATGCAGTCATATCCGTTTTGCTTCATCAGCAAAGCAGTCACGGACGAATCCACTCCGCCGCTCATTGCCACCAATGCTTTTTTATTCATACGTTATCCCAACTCTATCATTTTATCTATACATACTCTCGCATTCGTCATTGTTTTTTCGTCAAGGGTTATCTCCTCGCCGCCTTCGCCGACCATCGTCTTATAAATATCAACAAGAGTTGTAGCCTTCATGTTAGGGCAGATGAGGTTCTTCGATAAAGAATAAAAGCTCTTATCGGGACACTCATAGGCAAGATGTGCCGCAATGGCGATCTCTGTACCGATGATGAATTCCTTTTTATCCGACTTTTTTGCATAGTCCATTATTGCCGATGTAGAACCCACAAAATCAGCCTTTTCCGTAACTCCCGGCACACATTCGGGATGTACAAGGACCTCTGCGTTCGGGTGCAGGGCGATAGCCTCGTCGGCTTCCTTCGGCGTTATCCTCGCATGGATCGGGCAGCCGCCCTGAAGCAGCATGATCTTTTTTTCGGGGACCTGCTTTGCAACATAGCTTCCTAAATTACAATCGGGAATGAACAGTATCTTATCGTTATCTATCTTCCTGACAATTTTTACTGCAGACGATGACGTGACGCAGACATCGCAGACAGTCTTGAGGTCGGTAGTAGTATTTATGTAAGCCACGACCGTATATTCGGGATACTTTTCACGAACGGCGGAGATCATTTCTTTATCCATCTGCTCTGCCATCGGACAGCCTGCTGTCGGGTTTGCAAGGTATACAGTTTTTTCGGGCGACAAAAGCTTGACCGTTTCTGCCATAAAGCGAACGCCGCACATGATAACGGTCTTGTTCTTTACCTCTGCAGCCTTGACGCTTAGCTGGAACGAATCTCCGGTGAAATCTGCGATCTCTGTTATCTCTCTTGTCTGATAGCTGTGTGCAAGTATGCATATATCTTTTTCTTTTTTAAGATCCAAAATTTTCTTTTGTAATTCTGTAATATTCATACCATAACCCCTTTTTTTATAATCAATTATATTATATCATCTTTACACCGTTACTACAACAAAAATTTTTATAAATTACAAAAACCGGACACCCGTGAAGATGTCCGGTAATTATTACTCCAATAGAGAATTAGCAGAAAAATACGTCCATTCTGCCTTCGATCTCATCGTTTACTACATAGTAAGCAGCCTGATCCTGCGGCTTGAGATAAACCTTAACAGTCTTGATCTCTTCTGTGTTGCCATCAGCAGCGAATTTCTTCTTAACGTTCTCAAGAACGTCCTTAGCAGCAACCTGAACACCGTTGAACTCTACTACAACATCAGCCTGAACCTCGGCAGCCTTCTTTACAGGTGCCTTCTTTGTTGTCTTTGCAGGAGCCTTTTTCTCTTCAGCGGCAACAGGCTCAGCCTTTACTTCTGCAGCTTCTGCCTTAACTTCAACAGCCTTAACAGCTTTAGCAGCTGTCTTCTTTGGTGTCTTTGCAGCAGGAGCAGCCTTGACCTCTTCTGCGGGAGCGGCTTTCGCTTCTTTTACGGCAGGTGCAGCCTCAACCTTAGCGGCAGCCTTCTTAGCTGCAGTTGCCTTTGTTTCCTTCTTTGCCATAATAAATTACCTTCTTTCATTATCTTTCAATAACTTTTCTCTAAAACACACCGAATTATTCCGATGTTCTCTAAATTGCCTAATGGTATTATATACCTTTAATAAATAAAAGTCAAATTTTTATGTAAAAAATAAAAATTTTCAGATAGCGGCACTAATTCATACAATTTTGCTATTCATAATTTGGCTATTTTCACAATCAATCCTTTCAACTTGATATTTTCATCATGCCTGAAACCTTATTTTTACGCAAAAAAGCAGCCGAGAACCCCCGGCTGCCGATATATTATTTGTATTCCAGGACTTTTCCGACCCGCTCGTTTGCTTTCAGATGAACCGAATATCTTAGTATCTGGAGTGCGTCTGATGCAGTGACTTTTCCGTCGCCGTTTGCGTCGGCTGCGAATATCTGTTTCTCGTCAAGCTTTATAAGCCGGATAGCATACCGCTGCACGATCATGCTGTCCTTTGCCGTGACCTTATCGTCATTATTGAGATCGCCGATAAGCACGCCGTCCTTTTCGGGATCGGAGGTTTCCTTCTTCGGATCGCCTGTTTCTTTATTCTCGTGCTTGCCGCATACCTCGCAAACACCATCAATAAAGCTATGTCCGATTGCAGGAATGATCTCCTGCGGCTCGATCACCTCTCCGCACACGCTGCAGTGGCTGCCTTCGGTGAGTCCCGCTTCGGTACAGGTCGGCTCAACTGCTTTGTCCCCGATCTCGGCGTGACCCTTTGCAGGAATAATTTCCTGTGCGATTATCACCTCTCCGCACTGCTTTGTCCCCGATCTCGGCGTGACCCTTTGCAGGAATAATTTCCTGTGCGATTATCACCTCTCCGCACACGCTGCAGTGACTGCCTTCGGTGAGTCCCGTTTCGGTACAGGTCGGCTCAACAGCTTTATCCTTGACCTCGGTGTGACCCGTTGCAGGAATAATTTCCTGTGCTTTTATTATCTCGCCGAACACGCTGCAGTGACTGCCTTCGGTGAGTCCCGCTTCGGTACAGGTCGGCTCAACAGCTTTATCCTTGACCTCGGTGTGACCCGTTGCAGGAATTATTTCCTGTGCTGTGATTATCTCGCCACGCTTCCTTTGTAACAATGCCTTTATCGTATGCGTGAGCAACATTCACACGTTTGAGCCTTGTAACACATACCTGCCCGTATCTAAATGCGACCATCGCATAATCGGCTTCATCACTCTTTACCGCTTTTTTTGAAATGATAGTAACATATTCATTATCGTCTATCTCATGAGCATCTGTATCCTCCGACATAGTATAGATGATCTCATAGCTTTTCTGTCCGTTATCATCTGATATTTTCAGAACATAAAACTCATCGCAGTCATATGATTCCGTTGTTACTTCGATCGAAAAGCTATCGTCTTCCTTTATCTCTCTTGCGTTAGGTATAACATACATATTTACATTATAGAGATAATAATTAAATTCTCCGACCGTATAGCTGATATTATTATTATCGAGAATATTATCGGGGTCGAATCGGTGCGGCGGGAGAGCTTCTTTATTCACATGATTTGTGTAGCAGCGGTTATCTTGATCTATGCTCCAGTCTCCGATCAGATCAAGCGTACTCTCCGCATTTTCTTCAAATTTTACATTCACCTTATCTGTCGGGAGATACTGCCTAATGTATTCAAGCATGGATTCGTCGGGCTCTTCTCTGAAATACACCTTACGGATATCCAAAGAGTAGCTTTCGACATTCAAATCCTTGTAGTCCCTTATATCAAAGAAATCGACATCATAGGTTACCTTAGCCGCCTTGCCTATCTTTACGTCTTTAAGTCCCGTTATTTCTACTCTGTAAGTATCGGTATAGCGGTATGTTGCGTATCGTAATCATCCGGCTGTACGAAGGCAAGCCCCGATATCATGCCGTTTGCCTTGGTGCATTCATAGCTGCTGCCCGTGTTAAGATTAGTCACCTTTACGACAATATCATCAAGACTATTGTATGTTATTTTACTCGGATCAAGCGAATAATTCCACGCAGAGTCTCTCGCTGAAATAACGCTGTTCGGCATAGGACCGGGGGCCGGGAATGCAGCAATAGGTTCTTTATATTCGTTCTGATAAGCAACACAATCACCTATTGCAATGCTGCCCGAATATCCGAACTGAATATCAGACAGCTTCGGAGAGATCAGAGCATATCTGTGACCAAGAGTACCCCACTGCTTATATGACAGAGAGTAGCCCTCGTTGAGCCAACCCGTTATTGCCCCTATCGGAGTATACCCTCCTGCAAGGATATTGTGAGTACACTCAAATCCCTCCGCCCACAGCTCGTCGCTCATGTCTTCGGGCTTTGAATCGTTTGAGATAAAATGATTAAACTCAAAATTTCTGTCAAGCGCCTGAGCCTGCAAAGAATCGGAATGTACCGACCCGGCTTTCAGCGGCATGTCACCGGTAAGCCACCTGTAAAAATCCGTCATCTGAGTCATTGTGTGGTGCGTATCCTGCGTCAGCCTGCCGTAGGCATACGGAGCTTTCGTAGACGCAGGTATCTCATACCATGTACTGCTGTCACTGTGTACATATGAACCCGTTTCATAATACGCTTTGAGATATTCATCGGTAACGCTTTGGCGTGTCCTGTCTTTGAACGTATCGAGCTGTGCGGCATCATAGATTACAACATCGCTGTCGCCGTCGGCAAAGCCTTGCATCGCAAATATCGACGTCAACAAGCTTATTGCAAGTATGACCGACATCAATCGTTTCATTTAAGTACATCTCCTGTTTTATAAGATTTATACATTATAATTTAACATTTTTGAATTTAATATGTCAATATAAATTATTTTTGCAATATTCCGAAAAAAATGATAAAATAAAGGAAAATATAACGAAACGAGGATAACAAACAATGAAAAAAAGGATTCTGCTTCTTATTACAATATTTATCACGGCATTTATATTTATACATTCGTCCGTACCCGCAGTGGAATCAACAGTAGAAAGCGACGCAGCTTATGGTATACTTGACGGGTTCGCATCATTATTACACCTGCCGAACCTGTTCACGGCGATAACCATACGCAAGCTTGCGCATTTTGCGGAGTTTGCGGCATTCGGTTTTTTCCTGTCGGCGACGGTGCGCGCATATGGAGCATCATTTAAACAGGAGATATTCAAGATACTGTTCTTCCTGCTTGCAGTCCCCGTGACCGATGAAACGATACAGTTTTTCCCCGAAGGAAGAAGCGCGCAGGTGAGCGATGTTCTGCTTGACTTTTCGGGAGCGGTATCCGGATTCCTGTGCATTGTATTATTGTATGCGATCATAGCAAAACACAGCAAAAGCAAAAGGAACAACAAATAACCGCTATTTAGAACTATTCCCATGCGTACACCCGAAACAACTCACGAGATATATATGCCTCAAACACCACACAGCCGCGTGCAAAGGAAAGGGACTGTCCTATGACAGCCCCTGATTTTTATGCTGTTTTATTTATCAAGCTGCGCTGCCGCTCTTCTCGGGCGGGATCTTTGCAAGATTGATTGAATATCTGAGGATAACCAAAGCGTCCTTACCGGATACCTTACCGTCGCCGTCAACATCTGCTGCTGCAAGCTGTGCATCATCAAGCTTAGCGAGCTTAATTGTATATCTCTGGATAACCAAAGCGTCCTTAGCGGATACCTTGCCGTCGCCGTCAACATCGCCGAGCATTACATCGGGCTTCTCTGTCGGGAAGAGAACATCATGTGAAGGATCCTTCTTCTCTGCATAGTCTTCACGGCCTTCCTGACCTTCGAACTTCTCGAATTCTGCCCATACGTCATCTGCGCTTGCATCAAACGCCTTAAGGATAGCTGCAACCTTTTCAGCGGAGCAGCACTCTACGCCTGTCTTGTCTACTGTGCCAACTCTCTTGTAAATGAATTCTGCAATATCTTTTACAGGATTTGCGTTGGGAGCCATATACTGACCAACTACATTACCTGTTGATGTAATAGTGAGCTGAGGTCCGCAGCCTTCTGCATCGTCAAAGATAGCTGCGATGCAAGTCTTCTCGCTGTCTTCGGGGTTCTCGATGTGTTCGTCTGCCATGTGAGCCGTCTTGCCAATAGCTGCAGGTGTGAGAACGCAGTTGAATGTCTGCTCGTTTGTTGTCTGATCGTGGAAGATTACGAATGTGTCGTGACCTTCGTAAAGTGTAATCTCAATACCGTCCTTGCCTTCTACGGGTGTGCCAAGGATCTTCTTTGAGCCCCAGAAATTGCCTTCCTGCCAGCCCTTGTTCGTTGCGTTAAGACCTGTTGTTGCGTCCCAGATATAGAAGCAGATCTTGTCGTCATGGTTCCATGCACCCATATCGAAGAAGATCGTGCCTGTTACAGACTCAGGCTCGTCGGGTGACTGTACAGGTTCATCGGGCGACTGTACCGGCTCATCAGGTGATTGTGCAGGCTCTTCGCCAAAGATAACTGCTTTTGCAGGATCAGCCTTTTCTGCATAACCTTCTTTGTCTGCAAGCTTCTGGAATTCTGCCCATACGTCATCAGCTGTTGTGCCAAACTTCTCGATAGCTGTTGCTACCTTTTCTACTGTGCAGCACTCTACGCCTGACTTGTCAACTGTACCTACTCTATCAAATACAAACTGTGCTACTGTAGCAGCGCCGTTTGCACTCGGTGCGGAATACTGTCCTACTACGTTACCTGTAGATGTGATAGTAAGCTGAGGTCCGCAGCCCTCTACTCCGTCAAATACAGCTGCGATGTCTGTCTTCTCACTGTCAACGGGGTTTTCGATTCTCTCATCTGCCATATGCGCTGTCTGTCCGATAGCTGCAGGTGTGAGAACGCAGTTGAATGTCTGCTCGTTTGTTGTCTGATCGTGGAAGATTACGAATGTGTCGTGACCTTCGTAAAGTGTAATCTCATGTCGTCATGGTTCCAATCTCCCATATCGAAGAAGATCGTGCCTGTTACTTCCTTGGGAGCATCGGGATCTTCATCGGCGATCTTCAGCGCTGCTTTAACATCAGCTTCTTTATCTGCATATTCCTCATAGCCCTCTTTGCCGTTGAAGCTCTGGAATTCTGCCCATACATCATTTGCTGTTGTGCCGAATGCTTCGATAGCCTTATTTACCTTCTCTTCGGAGCAGCACTCTACGCCTGATTTGTCTGTTGTGCCTATTCTCTTATATAGATACTGTGCAACTTCTTTTGCAGGATTTGCATTGGGAGCCATATACTGACCAACAACGTTGCCTGTTGATGTGATAGTGAGCTGAGGTCCGCAGCCCTCTGCATCGTCGAATACTGCAGCGATGCAGGTCTTCTCGCTGTCCTCGGGGTTCTCGATAACCTCCTCAGCCATGTGAGCCGTCTTTCCGATAGCCTCAGGTGTAAGCACACAGTTAAATGTCTGTTCGTTTGTTGTCTGATCGTGGAAAATTACGAATGTGTCGTGACCTTCGTAAAGTGTAACCTCATATGATTCAAAGATCCCGTCCTTACCCTCTACGGGTGTGCCAAGAATCTTCTTTGAACCCCAGAAGTTGCCTTCCTGCCAACCCTTGTTCGTTGCGTTAAGACCTGTTGTTGCGTCCCACATATAGAAGCAGATCTTGTCGTCATGGTTCCAATCTCCAACATCGAAGAAAATTGTACCGGTTGTCGATTTCTCTTCTGCTGTATCTTCATCTGCCGATGCTGCAACAGAGAGCGGCGCTGCTGCAAGGAGCAATGCCATTGCGATGCTTAACAATTTTTTGTTCATAAGCGTCTTCTCCTATTTCATAAAAATTTTACTTCGAACACCCTTATTTCTATATCGAATGTTCACTCGCAACTATATTATATACTATTAAAACAATAATTTCAATAGTTCTCGGAATTTTTTATTAAAAACATATCTAAAGGATAAAAGAATCCCCCGACCGAAGTCGGGGGAAATTATGTTTAATTCAACTTATAGGTCGGGGATCAATCCTCGATCTTCTTGCGTGTTGCAAATACTGCAGCTGCTGCGCCAACAAGAACTGTTGCGAATGCTGCAACGCCTCTTGCGTCACCTGTCTCTGTAGCTCCGCCGTCTGTTGCAGCTGCTGTGGAAGCTGTTGCGCCGCCTGTTGTTGTAGACTTAGAAGTCGTACTTGTTGATGACTTAGAAGTTGTGCTTGTTGTGCTTGTTGTGCTGTTTGTGCTGCTTGTGCCTGCTTCGCTTGATGACTCGTTCTGAGCGCTTGTAGGATTGATGAGCTTCTTAGCAAAAGCTTCCTTAGCGTCATAGAGCTCATAGCCCTCACGGCCCTTGAAGCTCTCATACTGAGCCCATACATCGTCTGCAGAAGTGCCGAAAGCATTCACAGCATTAGCTAATTTATCAGCTGTGATCTTCTCTGCACCGTTCTTATCCATACCGGAGCCTGTGCCCTCGTCATTTATGCTCTTGTAAACATACTCGGCAACTGTAACAGCACCGTTTTCGTTAGCAGCCTTAACGTTACCTACAATGTTACCTGTTGATGTGATAACAAGCTGAGGACCGCAGTCGCCTGCATTGTCAAATCCAAGAACGATAGCCTGCTTGTCACTATCCTCGGGGTTCTCGATCATCTCATCAAGGCAGCGGCATGTGTCGCCAATAGCATTCTCTGTAAGGATGCTGTTGTATGTCTGGATACCCGAAGCAGGATCATAAACGATGCAGAAAGTATCGTAACCGTCAAGGAATTCGATCTCGTAGGACTCTACAATACCGTCTTCGCCCTCAACAGCTGTGCCGTATGTCTTCTTTGAGCCCCAGTTGTTGCTATCAACCCAACCATTTGTAGAACCGTACTTTGTATCTGTGCCGTCAGCATTCTTAGCCCAGATATAGAAGCTGATCTGATCCTTGTGATCGTGATCCCAGTTGCCCATATCAAACTTAAATGTACCTGTAGCGCCGCCGGACTTCTCTGTCTCAACCTCTGCAGCGCCTGCGCTTACAGCAGCAACGGAAACAGTAAGGATAGCAGCCATAATAACACTGATAAACTTCTTATTCATTATAGTATTCCTCCTGTTAATAAAAATGTGCCTTAAAAAGACCTATATCAGTACCTACATTATACAACACCCGAAAAAAAAATGCAACACTTATTCTAAAAAAAGTTTACAATTAGTTTAATAATTTTTTCGGACAAAAGCCATCCAATATAATACAGATAAAAACCGCCAAACATTGATCATCAAAATTATGAGATATTCACTTAGATAGAAATAGTATGCGCAATATCATATAATTCTTTGTCAAAAACTCTCTTCATATTGAGCGCTTCGGTGATGTCGTAATCGACGATAACGCCGTTCTTCATGGCAACGACTCTGTTGCCGATATCCTGTTCAAGCAGAGATACAGCCCTGTGACCCATAGCGCTTGCAACCACTCTGTCCCGAAGAGTCGGAGAGCCGCCTCTCTGAACATGACCGAGGATAGTAGCGCGCGATTCAATACCGGTTCTGGTCTGGATATATGTAGCGATCTCGTTGACCTTGCCTACGCCCTCGGCAACAACGATGATAAAGTGCTTCTTGCCGGTGCTCTGGTTTTCGAGGATCCTTGCGATAACATCTCTTTCAAGATCATACTCGACCTCCGGCACAAGAATAGCCGCAGCGCCTACGGCAATACCCGTCTGCAGCGCAATATCACCGCAGCGTCTGCCCATTACCTCGACTACAGAGCATCTGTCATGCGACTGAGCCGTATCACGGATCTTGTCGACCATTTCCATGGCCGTGTTCATAGCGGTATCGAAGCCAACCGTATATTCGCTGCACGCAATATCGTTGTCGATCGTACCGGGAATGCCAACGCACGGTATACCCTCGTTTGTCAGATCTCTTGCTCCTCTGAAAGAGCCGTCGCCGCCGATAACCACAACGCCGGACACACCGAGCTCACGGCAGAAATCAGCCGCCTGCTTAACTCCCTCGGGCGTATTATACCTGGGGCTTCTCGCCGTGTAAAGAACAGTACCGCCTCTGTGGATTATATCTGAAACACTTCTGAGATTAAGTTCCTTTACATCTCCCGCAAGAAGTCCGTTATATCCGCGGTAAACTCCGTAAACCTTCATTCCTTTTGAAATGCCGGTTCTGACTACCGCTCTTACAGCAGCATTCATTCCGGGTGCGTCGCCGCCGCTTGTCAATACCGCAATGGCTTTTTGTGACATAATAAAGTCCTCCTTTATAATTCAATCACTATCATTATAATACATCTCGGTTAAAATAACAAGATTTATTTTATAAAATTATCGATTTTTATCATATAATCTAACAGACATCAGTATTTCTCTGCTCCGCCCAATGCTTCTCTTTTGGCAATGATCATTGCATTTTTGCCGTAAGCATGAACCGTCGAACCTACCGCATCATATCGGGCAGCACATATTAAGGAACCACTGATTAAATCACGTCCTTCGGACTGAGCACCAAATTTGCTTGCATCTTTAGTCTCGCCTGCCGGCTCGATCGGTGCTTCTGCTGC
>OMYH01000042.1 GCA_900315255.1 uncultured Eubacteriales bacterium
AAAATCAAATGCTAACGCATACACCTCATCTGTCACTGCGTGACATCTTCTCCTCAAGGAGAAGACTATGTTATGCTTCTTTCCGAGAATTACATAACATAGCATGATTCCGCACAATAAGTTTATTTCTTATCGGGAATCATGAGGGGTCGGCGGCTGCCCGCCACTTCACTAAGTCGTTACCCGAAGTAAAGCTTCTACGCGGAAAAGAATTACGTATCCAAGAAAGCATGACGGAAATACCCGCAGCCGTGCGGCTGCCCGCCACTTCACTAAGTCGTTACCCGAAGTAAAGCTTCTACGCGGAAAAGAATTACGTATAAAAGAAAGCATGACGGAAATACCCGCAGCCGTGCGGCTGCCCGCCATGCGTATCATTTCGGGAAAAGTTGAGACGCATGGAATAAACCCGCATATAATCAGGACTTTTTACATGCGTCTCATATAAACTATTGTATTAAAAGACTTAAAACTGAAAACTTAAAAATGGAGTGGGAATCACGCTGTGTACTGTCATTTGTGCAGGCTATTAGTTCAAAGTTCTGAGTTGTTATATTTTACCCTTCCGTCAGCCTTACGGCTGCCACCTTCCCTTTCAGGGACGGCATTGTGTGCTAATAAAGTATGACGCGAGTTCTAAGCAAGTATCACAACAAACTGCGAACGCGTAATGCCTGTCGGCGCTTGCCGACCGCGTAACACCAGCGGGCGTGTGCCCGCCGCCCGCCTGTAGGAAGGAATGAAAATTATGTTGAAGTATATTGTAACTCCGATCATTGCTACGGTGATCGGATATGGGACCAATTATGTTGCGGTGAAAATGCTTTTTCGCCCAAGAAATGAGGTCAGGCTTTTCGGGCATAAGCTGCCGTTTACTCCGGGCGCTGTCCCCAAAGGAAAGCCGAGGCTTGCAAAGGCTGTCGGCAATGTCGTCGGCAATACCCTCATAACAAAGGAAGATATTAAAGAGAAGCTGCTCGGGGAGCAGTTCAGAAGCAGAGTAACGGATAAGATATCCGAGATATTCTCTGCGGAGATACGTGAAGAGATAATGACCGTATCAAAGTTTGATGACGAAAGGTATACCGTACAAAAAGAAAAAATATCTTCCACAATTACACTTAAGATAATGACGGCTGTGAAGGAGCTGGAGATCGGGGAGCTTATCTCGGAGGAAGCGGGCAAGCTGATCAGGGAGAAGCTCGGCGGCACAATGTTCAAGATGTTAGTGTCGGACGATCTGATAAAATCCGTTACCGCAATTATCGGCGACGAGGTGCGCAAGTACATTGAAGAAAACGGAGCAAAGCTCGTTCGTGAACAGACAGATAAAAAGCTTGATGACATTGAGAAAAAAACGCTGTATGAATTGTTTGACGGTTTGGGGATAGACAGGGAGAAGATCGACTCTGCCGTTTCTAAATTCTATGAACAGTCGATAGATACCGTTCTCGATAAGCTCTTTGAGAAGCTTGATATATCAAAGATGATCGAGGATAAGATCAATGCCATGAATATGGACGAGATGGAAGCTCTTGTTATGAAGGTAATGAAAAAGGAGCTTGATACCATCGTGAATCTCGGGGCAGTGATAGGCTTTGTTCTCGGTATAGTTAATATGCTGATCAATATGCTTTTGGGATAAACGACAAAAGGAGAATCATAATGACAATAAGGGTTATCGGCGCAGGCCTTGCAGGGTGCGAGGCTGCCTGGCAAATAGCAAAGCGAGGACTTGACGTTACGCTGGTCGAGATGAAGCCGAAAAAGAAAACGCCTGCACACCATACAGATACATTTGCAGAGCTTGTATGCTCAAATTCTCTCAAAGCTGCAAGAGTGAACTCGGCGGCAGGACTGCTCAAAGAGGAAATGAGAAGAATGGACTCGCTGCTTATGATGTGCGCAGATGAATGCAGGGTTGCGGCAGGAGGTGCGCTGGCGGTCGACAGGAAGCTTTTCTCGGATTCCGTAACGGAGATAATTAAAAATCATCCGCATATCACCGTTGTGTCCGAAGAAATAGAGAAGCTGCCCGAGGACGGGATAAATATTATTGCAACAGGACCGCTGACGAGCGACAGCCTGGCGCAGGACATCAAAAAGAGATTCGGCGGAGGGCTTAGCTTTTTTGACGCTGCCGCTCCGATCGTCATGGCAGAGAGCATTGATATGGACAACGCTTTCTTTGCCTCACGTTACGGTAAGGGTGACGGCGACGATTATATCAACTGCCCGATGAACAAGGAGGAATACGAGCTGTTTCACAGTGAGCTTGTGAATGCAGAGAGAACTCCTCTCCATGGCGTTGACGTCCAAAACCCCAAGGTGTACGAGGGGTGTATGCCGATAGAGGTTATGGCACAAAGGGGTGCGGATACTATCCGCTTCGGACCGATGAAGCCCGTCGGACTGACCGATCCCAAAACGGGCAAAAGACCGTGGGCGGTGCTGCAGCTTCGGAAGGAGAATTCCGACGGTACTATGTATAATCTGGTCGGATTTCAGACAAATCTGAAATTCGGAGAACAGAAGCGTGTGTTCGGACTGATACCTGCGCTGAGGAAAGCAGAGTTTGTGCGTTACGGCGTAATGCACAGGAATACATTCATCAATTCACCGAAAATTCTGAATGCGGGGTTTGCAGTGAGAAATGATCCCGATATGTTCTTTGCAGGACAGATAACGGGTGTCGAGGGCTATATGGAGTCGGGCGCTTCGGGTCTGCTTGCCGGAATAAACGCATACAACAGGGTTGTCGGGAACGATATGCTTATATTGCCCGATTATACGATGACGGGGGCGTTGGCAAAATATATAAGCGACGAAACCGTAAAGGATTTTCAGCCCATGGGGGCGAATATCGGAATACTGCCGCCGCTTGACATCAATATCAGGGATAAACAGCTCAAAGCACAGGCTCATGCGGATAGAGCGTTGGGATTTTTTTAAGCGTGGAGTGTGGAGAGTGGAGCTGATTCAATGCGTAATGCGGAATTATTGTGAGGGAACAAGCTGTGTTCGGTCATTATAATTGATAATTGAACATGGAAAATTATGTGTGTTCTGTCATTGGTGCAAGTTATTATTCCAAAGTTTAAAAAATAAATAATACGTATTGATAGGTTCAGACTCCGGACTGAATATATTATATGAGGAGAGATCAGAATGAAAATAATTGTAGACGCATTTGGCGGAGATAATGCTCCCGTCGAAATACTCAAAGGCTGTTCGGCAGCTATTAACGATCACAGCGATCTGGAGCTTATAGTTACGGGTCCCGAGGATATAATAAAAAAAGCCGCAGAAGAAAACGGTATAGACATCTCTAAGCTTACGATCGCTCACTGCGACGATATTCTCACAATGGAGGATCACGCAACTGACGTTGTCAAGAAGAAAAAGAACAGCTCAATGGCTGTTGGCTTAAAAATGGTTGCGGACGGAAAAGCAGACGCTTTTTTGTCGGCAGGCAACAGCGGCGCTCTGATAACGGGTGCTACACTTATTGTCAAGAGAATAAAGGGCATCAAACGACCTGCCTTTTCTCCGATTATACCTAAAGCCGAGGGTATGTTCATGCTTATCGACGGAGGCGCAAACGCAGAGTGTAAAGCCGATATGCTGCAGCAGTTTGCGATAATGGGTTCGGTATATCTCGATAAGGTGATGGGTGTTAAAAATCCTCGTGTAGGTCTTGCGAATGTCGGTACGGAGGATCACAAGGGCGACCCGTTAAGACTCGAAACCTTCGCTTTGCTCAAAGAAACGCCTGTTAATTTTATCGGCAACGTAGAGGGCAGAGATATTCCTTTGGACGGCTGCGACGTACTTGTTACCGACGGGTTTACAGGTAATCTTATCTTGAAAACATATGAGGGCGTTGCTATTGCGCTGATGGATAAGATCAAAAAGGTGTTCAAGAAAAGCGCCAAAAACAAGCTTGCCGCAGCTATGGTGCTGAAGGATATGAAGGAGCTGAAGAAAACCGTTGACTCCGACGTATACGGCGGAGCGCCTATTCTCGGGGCGGCTAAGCCTGTGTTCAAGGTTCACGGTAACGCAACGGCTAAAACGGTTCAGAATGCGATCGCTCTTACTATGGATTATGTCCGAACAAATGTTATCTCCGAAATAGAGAAAACAGTTGCAGATATTGCTGCCAAGGGGTGATCGACGTGCTGAAAACATATATAGACTACAAGCGGATATGTGAAACGATAGGTTATACTTTCAAGGATAAGGAACTTGTGACGACTGCTTTGACGCATTCGTCATATGCAAATGAGGTGCATGACGGCACAATGTATAACGAACGTCTGGAATTTCTGGGCGACAGTGTTCTCAGTATCGTGGTATCCGATTATATATATCTCAACTGCCCTGAGCTGCCCGAGGGAAAATTGACGAAGCTCCGTGCTTCTCTTGTATGCGAGAAGTCGCTCTATCAGTATGCAAAGCAGATCGACCTCGGCTCATTCATCAGACTCAGCCGAGGAGAGAAGCATTCGGGAGGCGGCGACAGACCGTCGATACTCTCGGACGCATTTGAGGCGCTTATTGCGGCAATATATCTTGACGGAGGTATCGAGCCTGCGAGAAGCTTTATTTTGCGATTTGTTATCCCCGATATAAAGAGCAGCAAGCCGAAGAAATTCAAGGATTACAAAACAACGCTTCAGGAGATAATCCAGAAAAATCCCGAAGAGAGGCTAAGCTATGTTCTTGTAAAGGAAACGGGTCCCGATCACGACAAGCATTTTGTTGTGGAAGTACACCTTAACAGCAACGTCATCGGCAAGGGCGGCGGCAGAAGCAAAAAGGAAGCCGAGCAGCAGGCCGCAAGAGAAGCGTTGGAGCTTATGGGGTATTGATATGAAGCACGGCAATATTTCTGTATTTGTACCGTTCAACGGCTGCCCTCATCAGTGTACGTTTTGTGATCAGAAGAGTATTACAGGGGTACGGTATCAACCCACAGCCGAAGACGTTGACAAAGCGGTGCAGGCGGCATTATCGGGCAAACGCAGGTACGACTATGAGATAGCCTTCTTCGGCGGCAGCTTTACGGCGATCAAACGTGACTATATGGAGTCGCTCCTGAAGAGCGCGTACAAATATGTAAAAAACGGTACGGTAAGCGGGATCAGGCTTTCCACCCGTCCCGACGCAGTTGACAGAGAGATCATGGATATACTTAAATCCTACGGAGTTACGGCGATAGAGCTCGGCGCGCAGAGTATGTGCGATGATGTTCTGGAAAAGAATATGCGTGGGCACACAGCAGATGATGTCAGAGCTGCGTCTGCGCTGATAAAGGAGTACGGTATCTCTTTGGGACTGCAGATGATGACGGGACTTTACGGCAGCAGCAGAGAAAAGGATATTTATACGGCAAGGGAGATCATTGCGTTATCGCCCGATACGGTGAGGATATATCCCACCATTACCATCAGAAACACCGCCCTCGGGCGGCTTTATCAGAGCGGAGAATATATTCCCGACACACTCTCGGAGTCGGTTGATCTGTGTGCTTTTTTGCTAAGATCGTTTATGCAAAATAACATAGAGGTTATCCGATTGGGGCTGCATTACAGTGAAGAATTAGAGCGTGATATGCTGTCTGATAATTATCACCCTGCTTTCAGGGAACTGTGTGAGAGCAGACTTTTTTATGATATGTTTCTGGAAGAAGCGAAAGCAAAAGGGATCACGGGCGACGTTCAGGTGACGGTTTCGCCCCGTTCGGTTTCAAAATTCATCGGTCAGAAGAGGAAGAATATTTCAAGTCTTGCAGAGCTTGGATATAACATAAAAATAGTGCAGGATAAAACTCTCCCTGCATATCGGATAAAGGTGATACAATGCTTTTAAAATCATTGGAGATACAGGGCTTCAAGACGTTCCCCGACAAGACGAAGCTTACCTTTGACAAGGGTATTACTGCTGTCGTAGGACCGAACGGTTCGGGCAAGAGCAATATCAGCGACGCTATTCGCTGGGTACTTGGCGAGCAGTCGCCGAAATCGCTTCGATGTTCAAAAATGGAGGACGTAGTATTCAACGGCACGGATAACCGAAAAAAAGTAGGTTATGCGGAGGTCACTCTTACCATTGACAACAAAGACAGATCGCTGCCGTTTGACGGCGATACTGTTGCCGTGACGAGGAGATATTACCGCTCGGGCGACAGCGAATACCTTATTAATAAAGCTACCGTGCGGCTTAAGGATATTCACGAGATGTTCATGGATACCGGTCTCGGACGTGACGGCTATTCTATGATAAGTCAGGGAAAGATAGACAGTATAGTTGCCTCGAAAAGTGAGGACAGACGAGAAATATTTGAAGAGGCTTCGGGTATTTCCAGGTACAGATACAGGAAGACCGAGGCCGAAAGGAAGCTTAATCAGACCGAGGAAAATCTGCTCAGGCTTCGTGATATATTGACCGAGCTTGAAGACAGGGTAGGACCTCTCGAAAAGCAGGCACAAAAAGCGAAAGCATATCTTGAATACGCAAAGGAAAAGGAAGGGCTTGAGATAGCCTTGTGGCTCGATACTCTCGAAAAATCAGCGAAGACCTTGCGTGAACAGGACGATAAAATATCCGTTGCAAAATCACAGCATGAGGCCGTTTTGCAGACTCTCGCCGATATAGAAAAGGAAACCGAGCAGATATATGTAAAAACAGGGGAATTTTCATCGAAGGCAGACGAGATACGCAGGGAAAACGCTTCTCTCGAGCAGCAGATAAGCGAGATAAACGCTCAGGTATCCGTTGAGGAAAACAACATAAAGCATAACCTCGGGAATATAGACAGACTGAAGAAGGAGCTTGAACAGAACGACCGTGACAGCGAACAGATCGCTCATGATACAGAGGAGAAGAAAAACAAGATCAATACGCTCAAAGAAAGCTTAGAGAAGAAAAACAGCGAGCTTTCCAATGTAACATTTGCATTGTCGGAGATCATGGAGGACGACGGGAAAAACTCGTCGCTTCTGCAAAAGCATAATTCCGAGCTTACAAGACTTAACACCGAGCTTGCAAATGTTCGGGTTGACAAGATCACTGCGGCAGCGACTGTATCTGATGTTAAATCAAGGCTGCTGAATGTTGAGAATTCTCTGCTTGCAAAGTCGTCGCAGCTTGAAGAATATGAGAAGGCGGTATCCGATTACAGGAGCATGGCAGCGGAGCTGTCGCAGGAGCTTATTTCAGCTCAGAATACGCTTAACGGCTGTGAATTGCTGCTGTCCAAAAAGGAGAAAAAGCGAGACGAGATCAAGGAGCAGGGCAGCAGGATAAAGCTTGATATAGGGCAGTCTGAAAGACAGCTTGCGTTCCTTGAAAATCTGGAAAAAAATCTCGAGGGCTTCAATCAAAGCGTTAAGGTCATAGTCAAGGAGGCAAAGAAAGGTCTGCTTGCGGGCATTCACGGTCCTGTTTCGAGAGTCATCAAGGTTCCCGAGAAATATGCCGTGGCGATCGAAACGGCGCTCGGAGCGGCTATGCAGAATATCGTCACCGAAACCGAGGAGGACGCAAAGCGCGCGATAGAATTCCTCAAAAAGCGTGACGCGGGCAGAGCGACATTCCTGCCGATGTCGACTATAAAGGGCAGCGAGCTCAGCGAGAACGGCTTGGAGAATGCAGCAGGCTTTGTGGGTATCGCGAGCGATCTCTGTGACTGTGACGAGCGATATAAAGGGATCCTGCGTTCGCTGCTGGGCAGGATATGTATTGCGGATGATCTTGACAACGCCGTCGGTATTGCAAGACGTTACAAATACCGTTTCAGAATAGTTACCCTGGACGGACAGGTCATCAATGCGGGCGGTTCTTTGACAGGCGGCTCAAGAGGCAAAAAGACAGGACTGCTCAGCCGTGTAACCGAGATTGATAAAGAAAAAAAGAATCTTCAAAGGCTGAATGACGAAATAGAAGCGCTCAGAAAAATATATGTCAACGCTCAGTCGGAATGCGGTACAGCCCAGGCAAGACTGAATGCTGCAAGGGATAATCTTGCGTCCGTCAAGGAAGAGAAGTTCCGTGTTGAAACGGAGATGAAAACATCAGCCGATCAGATAGATATACTTAAAAACGACGTGACGACTCTCACACTGGAGAAAACGGAGTGCGCTGCCCGCATAAGCGAGCTTGAAAAAAATCTTGATACGGCAGATAAAAGATTAACGTCACTTGAAAAAGATATTGAGAAAGCGCAGAGCAGGATAGACGTAGTATCCGATGATCTCAGGGAGCAGACCGAGAAGCGTGAACAGCTGACAGACAGACTCGCCGGGATAAGGCTTGAGATAGTGACGATAACTAAGGATATTGAAATTATCGACAGCGAGATCAGGTCCGCCTTGACGCAGAAGACGGATAATCAGGCCAAAAAGCAGGCTATACTTGACGAGATCGAAGAGGTAAAAAGGCAGAATAAGCAGACTGAAAAGATCATCTATGCACATCGCGGAGATGTGTCAAGACTCAGACATGAGAGCGCATATAATAATGAGAAGCTCGCTTCTCTCAGCGCTCAGAGGGCGAAGCTTGAAAAGCGTTCTGCGGAGCTAAGACGGCTTGAACGTGAAAGCTCCGATGAAAAGGAAAACATCGGCAGGGAGCTTGCACGACTGGAGGAGAGAAAGACAAACCTTCAGAAGCAGTATGACGATATCAACCGCAAGCTGTGGGAGGAATACGAACTCACAGCAAGACAGGCGAAGGAAACTGCTGCGCCGATCGGGAATATCTCTGCGGCTCAGAAAAGATTGTCAGAACTTAAATCGAAGATCAAGGCTTTGGGCAGCGTCAATGTTGCGGCGATAGACGAGTATAAAGAAGTATCCGAACGTTATGAATTCATGAAAACGCAGGTCGGAGATGTCGAGAAATCCAAAAAGGAGATATTGTCTTTGATAAACGATCTCACAAAGCAGATGAAGGAGATCTTTGTTCAGAGATTTGCCGAGATAAACAAGAACTTCGGGGAAACCTTTACGGAGCTTTTCGGAGGAGGAAAAGCGTCCTTGTCGCTCACAAACGAGGAGGATATCTTAGGGTCGGGAATAGACATCACCTGTCATCCCCCGGGAAAGCTTGTGTCACACCTGGAGCTTTTGTCGGGCGGCGAGAGAGCGCTTGTAGCTATTGCGTTGTATTTTGCTATTATGAAGGTAAGCCCTGCGCCCTTCTGCGTAATGGACGAGATCGAAGCTGCTCTCGACGAGGTGAACGTTGACAGATTCGCTCAGTACCTCAGAAGAATGAACGACAACACCCAGTTCATTCTGATAACTCACAGAAGAGGTACAATGGAGGAAGCGGACGTTTTGTACGGCGTTACCATGCAGGACGAGGGAATCTCAAAGCTTCTGGAGCTGCATTCAAGCGAGGTTGCGGCAAGCTTTACGAATATTAAATAATGAGGTCATTATATGCACCCGATTAAACATTTTTTAACTATCACCAACCACAGACATAAGGTCATAGCGCATTGCTTCAGGGCGGGAATATTTTTTCAGGGACTTATGCACGATCTGTCGAAATATTCTCCTACGGAGTTTATCCCGGGGGCAAGGTACTACCAGGGTAACAGAAGCCCCAACGAGGCGGAGAGAGAAGCAGCAGGTTATTCCATGGCGTGGATGCACCACAAGGGCAGGAATCGTCATCACTTTGAATACTGGACTGACTATAACCCTGTTACGAGGCAGATAGAGCCGGTGAAAATGCCTGTAAGGTATGTTAAGGAGATGTTCTGTGACAGAGTAGCCGCAAGCAAAACCTATAACGGGAAGAACTATACCGACAGTGATCCTTACAATTACTTTATGAAGGGTAAGGTGCGGAGAGTAATACACCCCGAAACTTCAAAGCTGATAGAAGACCTGCTGTATATGCTCAAAACAAAGGGTGAGGACGAAACATTTGCGTATATCAGAGGTCTTAAAGAGGAGGAAAAACGCCCCGTTGACAGCAGGGGCATAAGCCGCAGAACTACATTCACTGTTCTCGCTGTGGCAATCATCGCCGCAAGCGCCGGAGTAGGCGTATACTCCGCCGTTGACAGTGTGGTCGGGAATTCCGGTATGGTTGAAAACGCAGACACACCCGACACTGCCGATACAGTCATGACGCCCGATGCTCTTATGATTCCAGAAACAAAAGACGAGCCCGAGCCGCAGGAGCCGCCCGAGCCTGAAACACCCGATTATGTTATACATGAATATGAGAAGATACCCGATAAGTACGAGATAAAAGTAAAGCACGTTACTCAGAGGGATAAGCTGCTCACAGGCTGCGAGCTTATCAGTACTAAGACAGTGCTTGAATACTGGGGCAAGAAGGACATCAATGTTGAAAAGATGATCAAGCTGATGGAGCAGGATAAGCTTCGTGTTACGTCGGACGGAGTATGGTACGGAAGATCACCGTCACAGGCATTTATCGGAGATCCTCACCAGCTCAGCGGCTTTGGCTGCTATCCGCCCGTGATAAAGGATATGGTGGACGAGTTTAAGTTTAATGACATTATCACTGCCGACACAACGGGAATGACGCTTGGCGAGCTGTGCGAGGAGTATGTAATACAGGATATCCCTCCGCTTATCTGGGCGACCGACTGCATGGTCGAGCCGACAGATGGTGACAGATGGAAGCTTGTCGGAGAGCGTGGAGTAATAACGAACGAAACCTTCGTCTGGCCGCTCAACGAGCATTGTCTTGTCCTGACAGGATATGATAAGGACTATTATTATCTGTGCGATCCTCTTGATTACAGAGAGGTGGTCAAATACGACAAGAAGCTTGTTGAAAAGCGTTACAACCAGTTGGGACAGATGAGCCTTGTTGTACGATTGGATAGAAGCAGAGAGTTAGATTGATTCTTATTGTAAATATTTTATTTCATATATGCTTTATTTTAAACAAGGAGCTAAGCTCCTGCGTGCGTCGGTGGGGAATTTTGAACAACCACCGACGTTTTTTATAAAAGATGTCAAGATACATTATCGAAACTTATAGGCAATAATTAGCAATTAAAAGACTTTGAGAGTATTTCATAAACGTTGTACTCTGATACGTTCTTACTCATAGAATAATATGTAGATACGAGTTTGCACCATTGTTCTATACGATTAGGTTGTATTTTGTTTACTTGCCAGTATTCACAAAGTCGTGCGGTATCTGTTTCATGTATCGTTTCTTTAATGAGACATCTATTCTCTATTACTCTGAATAATGCTGCGGAAATTCTAATATCTTCACCATTTATATGTATGATCTTTTTACCGCCTGCGGAGAATTGGTCTCTGATATTTGTATTAATTATACTGCAATCTGTAGCGAGCCAAAGAGCGTACCGATGATATTTTATTGTAGATGATGGTGATAATATTTCGGGGAATAGAGCATAGCCCTGGACAGTATAATAATTCTTTTGTTCTGGTGTAAGTGTTGTCCAAAGCCGAAGAATAGGTGGTACTGACTGATCTTCACTTTTTGTTGCCCACCAAAGTGTTTCACCATCTTTCAGTTTACTCTTATAATACTTTGATACAGGAGCAACGGGGTTATCCATTTTCCGTAATATATCATATGGAATGCCCATTTTGTCAAAAATTGTTTCGCCTTTGGCGAGTTCCATATCAATTTGATACCGTGGATAGTGTGTTACTGATATTCCTGATAAACACTGCTCATATGGTTTGCTCATAAAGGCAACAGGCTTACCAAGTTTCCCAAATGTTAGATATATACGTTCTACATTTTTGTTTCTTGTAGATTCCAGTATGCTGCTGCCTATTGATTTCCAATGGTTTTTGTTTGTACTTTTGACTTCTACTCCATAATATTTATTTGCAATAATATCAGGGAATGAGGCTCCAGACACAAGTTGTATGGAGCCTTCAAATGTTGTTCCTTCTGCACATTTTATTAAAGCATCACATACATCTCGTTCAAGGAGGATGCCGCTCCTATTTGCAAAATAGAGTTCGTTTTGCCGTGCTTCATTATTTAGCAGAATATCAGTTTTTCTCATAAGATCTGCAAATTCATCAAGGGTAGGTTTACTATTTTCTGCAACAATCATAATTATCACCTTTAAAATATTTTTTCCAGTTTTCCTCTATTCGTTTGGCTATATTATAGGCGAGGACACACGGAACAGCATTACCAATTATTTTATAAGCGTCACTGGCTGATATAATACCTTGTTTTACAAATTGATAGTTGTCAGGGAAAGTCTGAATACGGGCACATTCTCTTACCGTTAATCGCCTTTCCTTCAGTCCTTCTTCAAGTTCTTTTGTATGAATACCTCCATTTTCTTTGCTCAAACGTCTGTATTCAATATTACCATGATGTTCCGAGCGAATAGTTGGAGATATGCTATCCAGTTTGACCTCAGTCTGTCCTTGACAGTGCTTGCCCATAAATTTGGCTTTTGAATATTTTTTTTGAGATAGATCTGAGGAGAAGTCAGGCTCATCCAGTCCGATAAAAGCTTCTTGACACGTTACAGGTTTTGATTTGCTGATATCAGTAAATGTGTAAGCATGGGTAGGTATTGGGTATGGGTCAAATTCTTGTGGTATATCTTTGCTCGTCAAAGCTTTCATAGCATTTGCAGTTAGTGCCGATTTTTTAAATCCGTAAAAGATAACTCTTTCTCTTGATTGAGGTACTCCATAATCGGCAGCTTGAAGAACACGTGCCGGAACTACTATGTAACCACCATCAGCTGATTTAGCGAAATCTTGCTCAATGATCTCTTTTACATCATTAAGATTAGTAAGACCTTTTACATTTTCGGCGATGAACAAAGATGGTTTTGCAATAGTTATGACATCTCTCATCCACATATAGAGACGACCCCTATTTTCAATAGACGGCATATTAGCTATTATCTTTCTACCATTATGACTTTTCTCAGAATTAAAACCCATACGTTTTCCTGCTATTGAGAAATCCTGGCAAGGAAACCCTCCGGTAACGATATCGACACCTTCAGGGAATATTTTTTCCCCGTTTCTTGCTCTTTTAACTAAATTAACGATGCTGTCAAGATGATATATATCCTCTTTGCCAAAATAAGATACCCATGCAGCCTTAGCATCAGGTCTTATGTCATTAGCAAATACCGTTTTAAATTTAGTTGGTGCAAGTTTTACCCATTCACCTCTTTCTTCTGCTATCCAATCATAGTGCATATCAATGTTTATTGATCTTTTTAGGCACACAAAATTACCCTCAAATCCGATGTCCATACCACCGCATCCTGAAAACAATGACAAGACTTTCATTATTATTTGTCCTTTCCATTAAAATACTTGAATTTATCTTAATTATAACATTATTAGTATTTTCGGTCAAGATAGCTGAGAGCTTTTAACAATCCAATTGTATGTCTACGAAAAGTGTTAGAAATCTCAATATTGAATTTATGATAAACAAAAAGACTAGTTAATACGATTTATTGCCTAAAATATATTTATTGTTTGACCGTAATATTAAGTCATTTGAGGGATTGGTAATAGCTTCTTATTGGAAACGTTTTGTTTAGCAAAACTGTAGTTCAGTATACACAAGAAGTGAGCAGAAACAAAATAACGATATCGCAATTTCTTTGATTCTTGATTTTTGTTCACTGCCGAAAAGAGCAGCCTGTGTGAATATAAGAGGTACGCAGTAACGCATATTCTGTGTGCAGACATGGGGGTAATCTTTACAGAAGATAAGATAATTAATATATATCGTAAGAGAGAGCGCCGTTATCAGAAGCTGGTGTTCTGTATTGACGTAACTCCTTTTTATTGCGTTTTTAACCAATAGATAAGCGCTGTAAACTGACAGAAATGCCGTGCAGAAGAATAGTATAACGCAGACCGCCTGAAAAGCTATGTTGTTATGGAAAAATGTGTCGCCGTCAAAGGCTGCGGTTTTCCATAGGGCTATGGTCGGGTTGAATTCGTTATATAACGCTGTGTCGCTGCCCCACTGTATAAACGGTGACGAGAACTGATAGAGCGAGAAATTCAGCAGCCGTTCGAAGAATGGTTTGTCTATATGCTGCGGATCGGAGTCGGAAAGCATGGGTACATAATTGAACGGCAATCCAAATTTTACATAATTTCTTATCGGGAAGAATAATCCTATCGGGATACAGATGATACCGAACAGTACAAATTGCAGAATGAGCCGTTTGTATTCTTTGATGTTTTTAATAAATACATACAGAAAAACAAGAGCCACGGCAGGGGCGACAAGTCCTGCTGTGAGCTTTGAAGCCATTCCGAAGCCTATGCAGAACGCCGTAAAAATAATATCCGACAGCTTTTTATCTTTGCTCCATTTTACGGTGAAATATATTGCAGACATGGAGAGAAGTGCCGCAAGCATATCGTTGTTTATGCTGCCCGACAGGAGAATAAGCGTAGGGTGAAAGGTGACAAAGGCTGTGGAATAGCACAATGCTTTGCCGTTAATCCCGAAAAGCTCTAAGGTCTTGTATGACAGTATACAAAAAAGAAACGAATATAAACAGGGGAGTACCTGCAAAAGCTCGTATCCGACGGGGTCGGGCGGAACACTTAAACGGTTCAGAGCCGATAGGAACAATGCACAGATTATATGGTGCAGTGGCGGGTGATAGAACTGCCATACCGAGTCGGGGTTGATCTCGGGCAGACATTTGTTATTCATGAGATAGAGAATATACGCTGCGTGGCCGTCGTCGACGAGAGAGAAGTCTTCGACATCGTGCTGCCGTATATATACGCTCGTATAGCAGATATAGAGTACACGGAGAATAATTCCGCTTATCAGTATCAGTCGGCAAACGGCGGCGGTATCGGCTTTGTTTTTCTTTTTGAGATACAGATAAACAAATGCCGGTACGGAGAGTATATATGTTATAATTATCGCTGCTGTGGTATTCATTGTGATTCTCCTTTGAGAGTATTACAATAAATACATTCGTATAAATGCCATTCGATGCAACAAGATTTTTGCTTTAAAAAACACTCTGCGGCGGGGCAGGGGCAGCCACAGTGAACAAAGGACGATAATTTAGTCATTTAAACGCTTGAAATGTGATTATAATAAACACGGTAGCTATTCATGGTTTGAAATTGCGATTCATTCAGTGATTCTGTAACGGCTAATAAACACAAATCAACACTGCACAAAAGCTGTAACGATGATGTTCAGTGTATTTTTTCTGAACGTTTGATAATGCCAAGGTATTGCTTTAATCATATTCAATACACATTTTTTACATAAAATATATACAAAAAGATAAAAAAACAATTAAATAAAAGTGTAGATTAGTAATGGATACCATATTGAAAGATTTACATTTTTTCGTTATAATATATTTATTATAGACGAAAAGGATATTTCAATTTATATAACTATACTAAAATGGAGGAAGTTTTATGAACAAATTATCAAAACAAATGGTCAGTTTTTTGCTTGCGGCAGTGACTGCAGCATCTATTTTTGTACCGTCAGCAAATGCGTATGTTATTGAATTGTCCGAAGGATTGCTGGGTGATGTGAATAGGGACAATGTAATATCGTTAAAAGACGCTTCTCTTGTGCAGCGGGCATCGCTGTCACTTGATGAGTTGACCGCAGATCAGCTTTATCTTGCCGATGTTGACGGAAATAACGGAATAACACTTAAAGATGCATATCTGATCCAAAGATATTCTATCGGGATAAAAGCGGATTATCCGAAGAATACGGACGGCAGCTCTATTGGAGAGGAAGTTTGTTTAGTTAATCAATATGACGATACCGAAAG
>OMYH01000022.1 GCA_900315255.1 uncultured Eubacteriales bacterium
ACGAGCTTCCATTATAGCCTGTTTCTTCTTCGGCAGAGTTCCTTTGAGCAGATGAACGGTGTACGGAAACTCCGCAAATCTCTGCAGCTCTTCTTCCCAGACCGACAGTATTGACAGCGGTGCTACGATCAAAATGCGTTTGACCTGTCTATGCTCATACAGCCATTGGGATATTGCAATAGCAGTAACAGTCTTTCCACATCCCATTTCCATGAGCAAGGCAGCACCGCAGTTAAGCGGCTCACCCTCATAGTCATGCTTGTCGATAGCCTTTGCAAAGATCGACACAGCAAAGTCACGAGCTTTACGCTGATGTTCAAATAAATTCAATTTTCTCTCACTCCCTTCTGTAATGGATTATCTTTGTTACATTGATTTTTGCAGCTTTGTATCTTTGTATCTTTGTGAGCCTGTAGGTGGAATAAACGAAAAAAAGGTCTGCGACCTACCGAAGCGGCCGCAGACCTTAAGAAAACGATGCAACAGGACGCAGCTCTTCGGTATAGACAGACTTCACCCGTTGGGGTTATAAACGGCTTTCCGTCTGCTTGATCGAGTTATTTCGCCCTATTGCAAATCAGGCTATTTTGTTGTTTGTCAAGATGTGGTGCGGGTTTCTTGACTGTTTATATTATATCATTACGCAATAACATTGTCAGCACCACATCTGATGTAATTTCAACTTTTTTGACCCCACATCTGGTGCTTTTTTAATCAATGCCATTTATTGAACGAATCAATTCTTTAATAACAGGAAACGCAATTTTCTTAGATCTATTTTTTAACCTACAGATCATACTAATTATTTCTTCTGTCTCATCATCCATATCACATATAGGAGTAAACCTTTTGGGAGATATTTCATTAGGTGAACATTTAGCAAGTTCCGCTAATTTAAAAAAGGTTGTTAATCCCATCTCAACTGTGCCTAACTCATATCTTTGTATACTGTTTTTTGATACACCAAGAAGCTCTGCAAACTGCTCCTGTGACATACCCCTTGATTCGCGCAAAGCACGTATCTTCTCTCCTGTTTCCACAAGATCAGAGTTTAATACCTTTCTCTTCATTTTTAATACCTCACTTACAACAAATTTCGCTGCCCGAATTTGTCAAAAGCGAGGTAACAAGGATAGCCAAAAAAAGAGCACAAAAAGAGCAGAGGATATCAACGCGCAGACCATAAAAGTCAGCGCTTGCTGTTACCTCACCCTTGATGTGCTCAGGCTTAGTATATAAATTCCGAATAACAATATTAAAAAGCAACACCGATAACTGCTTTTTTTAATATCGTTGTTCTTTTATTGGCATTATTACCAATTTATGGATATAATATATACTATCATATTTGAGAAACTTGTCGAAAGAGAGTGCAAAAAAAGAAAAAATCTCAAACAAAAGGACATAGCGTCCAATTGCTTGAGATTTTTGTTATATGTATTCAATTGTGTCGGTGTAGAGATAATCGTTTGCCGCACATCGGCAAGATAGAATTTTTTATCGTTAGCAAATAATACAAATATTCTCTGAAAAGAAAAAATGCAGGAACAAATTTTGATTCAAACACACCTGGATATAACGGTTTTTTACAGTCACACAATAACAAACCGAATCACCGGATATTGCAAAGATAAACCGTAGCAACAGACGAGAACATGATAAACAGCATTACCGCCATGACCTTGATGTGCGACTTTTTTTCGGAAACGAGCGTCGCAATAAACTCACGCACAAAAGCGTTGATGAAGAAATACTGCTTCGTCTTACTGCCTATCCCCTCCGCTTTTATACCCTGCTCGGTCGCAAAAATACCTGCTCTAAACACATGATAGTTCGTGGTGGAAAAAGCAATCTTCGGCTCTTGTGCATTTGTGTGCTTTCGTATCAGCTCCATAGAATATTTCAGGTTTTCAAATGTACTGACCGACTTGTCCTCCGTCAATATCCTGCCTTCGGGTATGCCGTTTTCAATAAGGTAGTTGTGAATCGCTTTTCCTTCGGCAATAACCTCGTCGTCGCCTTTCCCGCCGGACGGCACGAAAATGACCTTCTTGCCGCCCGACTTTTCCTGCATTTTTGCAAATTCTATCGCTCTGTCCGTTCTGCCCTTCAAAAGAGGTGTCAGTGTTCCGTCGGAATTAATCTGACAGCCGAGTATCATAATATAATCCTTATCAAAGGACGGGATCCGTTTTGCAGCTTTTATACCGAGTATGACCGTGCCGATCAGAATACATTCGAGATAAGTGACGCCTGCAAAGATTACTGCTTCAATAAGCATTTGGATATACATCGCTATGCCCTGCTCGTTGTGAATGTCAACAAGGGTCGTTTGCTGTAGGTTATCGTTCAGCAGATTTGGAATAACAGTGCATACGCAAACGATCAACCCCAAGAAAAATCCCAGCATATTCCGCCAGTTGCGCCCTTCTTTTCTCATAAGAATTATGTTGCTGATCGAAACGAAAACGAACACGATAAATGCTATCGGAAGAGCTATGAATGAAAATGTCGATACCGAGTCTAATATATCCTTGGCTATCTTAAGAATACCTCCGTCGGAAAACACGGATAACGCCTGACCTATCACAAGCGACGACAGGTAGATAATGAGCCCGATATTTTTCACGTTTTTATAGCGGTACATATTTTCCTTAATGTCGTTTCTGTAAATTGATATTCGTGAGAAAAGCACCAACGCAAGATACAGTGTTATAAATATCGGTATCACACGGCTGCCCGTACTTCTGCCGAGAAATGTATCGTATGTTATCACACCGAAGCTGTGTACATACACGGTATGATAAAAGGTCATATCCTGCGGACAATCAATATCTACATAGCTTTTTCCTTTATGGACCGATCTTAATGTCAAATATAATATTCCATCTTCGAGTCGTTCGTCTGCTATCTCTACAGCGTTGTTTTCAATTAATATTTCTATCTCATCTATTCTTGTCACATAGTTGGGCAGACTTTCCTTTATAGTGTAGGTGCTTCCGAAGATTATTACGATAAGAGTGCATATCAATGATAAAAATACGCCAATGATTATCGAATACTTCTTTTTCAATTTATTCATTGCCTCCTAATAACATTCGTCAAAATCTCCGCCCAGGTGTTAAAGAGAACCCTCAATATCCGAATGACACTACCTGCCAGCTGCCCTCACTATCCTGAGCGAGCCACCACTGATAATCCTTCATATCCTTATCAGCGTCAAATGCGCCGCTGTTTTCCTTCGGAGTATGGAAATCCATCAAGAATTCTGCGACCTTAGTATATTCAGCGCCCTCGTCTAAAGAATTGAGCCACTTAATGTTTTCTTCCGTGTTGCATTCATCACCTGCATAGCGGAGGCTTTGAAGCATACAACCGTCAAAGCTCGCAAATTTGCACTTCACCTGAACTGCGGCTTCCTTAAGCTCGTCCTCTGTATAAAGCTCGGAAGTTCCGAGGTCAACTGTCACATCGGTCGTATTTACCGCACCGAGATACTCCTCGAAAGTAAGTCCCTTTGAAGTGATCTCCTTGGCAGCGTCTACATCATCAATATAGCGCAGATGCCACGGCTCGTAACCATAACCCGTGATGTATTCCTTGTCTTCAAGATAGCGGAGAATGAAGCCGTACTCGGGGAGCTTTTCGTGGATCTTTGCCCAGATCTCGGGGTACTGCACCATGTCCTCGTTGAGGTAAACGTCCTCACCGTCTATGTTAAGATAGAGATCGAGCGCAAGACCCGTGTGATGCTCTGAATAACCGGGAGTAGCAACTGTTTTCAACGCATAGTCCGCACCATACTCTTTTGTGAAATCGTCCATGATTCTTTGCTGATCAGCAATACTTCGACGAGCGGAATCGAGATCAACATGAACGTTCTCCTTTTCGAGGTCTTCCTTCAGTTTAAGATACGCATCATACGCTTTTTTCTCTACCTCGACATCGTCACCGAGTGAGTTCTTGACCATGACCGTCTCAAGCGAATCCTCCCAACCGTCGGGCAGGGGGTGCAGCTTGTTTACAAGGGCTTTGTAGTCGATGTCCTGCGTTTTGCTCTCACTATTGTCAGATGCAGATATGTCAACTACAGAATCTCCTACTGATACAGTATTTGTCGAGGACATATCGGGTACAGATGTATTATCCGCAGCTCCACAAGCTGTAAGACTCATAATTATTGAAGCGATAAGTGCTACTACTATTACTCTTTTCACTGAATTACATCTCCTTTGTAATAACAATCATCACCGTTTCACCCTTGATGCCTATCGAAATATCATCGGCGATATTGGCAACTATAGATTTCTCCAATTCGTCCCATTCCTCGCCTTTTCCACTGTCCTTCTGACGTTCAATCTTGCTTCTATAGTCACATAACGTCCATTGAGTAGAGCCTGCGACCGAACTCATAGTACTCATCGCCATACCGGTGTATGTTGAAAAATCGATTCCTGTAGAATCCTCAACACCGTCCTTGTATCCGAGCCAATACAGCTCCACAATTCCTTTAAGCTTTCCCATAATCCCCTTTGCAGCTGCGTTTTTGCCGCTTGTTGAAACCTCGATGAGAGAGTTTCTCTTTTCGGAACTCATCTTTGTTATCTCGGCTTCAAGGCACAAGCGACAGAATTTGCTCTCGTGCTCTACCCAAAACTCCGCGTCGAAATCGCCTGCGATCTCCGAAACCATTCCGAGCATTTCTTCCGTCAGCAGGCGAATATGCAGCCTGCTTTTGCGGGGCAGCTTCAAATAATCGCACATATGCTCCGTTTCTTTGAGGGCATCGGTTCTGCCAACGCCCTTGTTGTTCACATAAACCTTGTTTGTGATCATGACATACACCTCACTCTATCGTCAGTATATCTACAAAGCCCGTGATCTCAAACACTTCCATAACAAGCTCGGACACATTCTTTACAACCATTGTCCCCTTGCCGTTCATGGCCTTCTGCACGGAAAGCAGCACGCGCAGTCCCGAAGATGAGATGTACTCCAAAAGCGTAAGGTCGAACACAAGCTCCGTTACGCCGTCGAGAGCTGTTTCAAGCTCCTTGGAAAGCTCGGGAGAGGTCGCTGTGTCAAGTCTGCCCTCGATGTGGATTGTGAGCTTGCTGCCCTCGGTTCTTTTGTTGATAATCATGATAAATTCCTCCATTTTGTAATTATATATTTTGAAAAGAATCAGACGTATTATTTCTTGGTCACACCATCGCCGTAGATAGTTGTCCAGTCGTTCTTCATGGATATCGGTACCCAATCAAACTCCTCACAAAGAGATACCATTTTCTCTGCTTTTTCAACATTGCCGTTCTCGCGCTCGGTATCGTCGCAACAGAGCATAAACGCAAGGCTCTTATACTTGTTGTTACTTGTCACATACTCAGCCATGCTCGCATCGCCAGTGGAATTGCCGAAGGAAAGAACGGGCTGCACGCCGATCTCCTGTGCGATAACAGTTACCTTATTCATCTTCAAATTTTTGATGATAAAGTCGCCGCCGAGAACGAGCTTGTCGTCATCGTCGTAGACGTAATCAAGTCCGTCAGTCTCGCCCTGATCGGGTGCAACGAGCGTTTCGTCCGAACCGATTATCTGTCTGTTTGGGATATCGAGCGGCGAATTATCGACTATTCCGCGAACGATGAATCTGTCCGTACCGCTGACAATATACACGGTAAAGCCGTTCTGCTGCAGGTACTCGACAACTTCGACCATCGGCTTGTAGAAGCCTTCTCCGCGCTTCATACCGTTGTAGCTCGGCATATCCTGTTTCTTGAATTCCTGAATGTAGTCGTTGAATTCCTCCTGCGTCATTCCCGAAAACGCCGATGCAACTGCCTTTCCGTGATCGACCTCAAGGCCCTCGGCTGCCTTGCCTCCGTCGTTTATCGCCTGTATTTTTGCGGCTACCTCCTTTTCAAAGTCGGAAGCCTTGTCCTTGTAATCGGGATCCTCCGTAACTCTGTAGAGAAGCATCGTGTAGTCAAAATAGTTCGGGTCTGTCTCGCAGAAAAGCGTTCCGTCGAGGTCGAATACGGCGATACGGTTCTCCAATGGGATAAAATCGGAGCTTGTCTCGTCGGTCACATCGTTAATGTATTGCGTCAGTTTCTTCTTTGCCTCGGCGCTGTCTGTCCAGAGTGAGAGCTCGTTTGTCTGCTCTTTTGAATCGTCGGTGCTGTCACTTATCGTGTCGCTCATGCTTACTGTTGCGGCAGCCGTATCATTACCCTTATTTTTCTGTAATTGATACGTTGTCACACCGCACGATATTATTATTGTGAGAATAATACATATCGTGCTTGTCAGATTGGAATGATCCTTGCCGTTTACAGGCTTTTTTTCCGTTTTTTCTGTTTTCATGAATAGACCTCCGTATTATTGGATTTTCTTTTGTATGCTTAAGATATTACAGCCGTTCTCGCGCCTGTAAGTGACCTTATCCATCATTTTCTTGACCATGAGTATCCCAAGACCGCCGATCGGTCTTGCCTCCGCAGGCAAGGTGGTGTCGGGGTCGGTGCGGGAAAGGGGGTCGAACGGAACACCCTGATCTGTAAATGTGATCTCCGCTGTACCGTTCTCGCAGGTAAGCTCTACCACAGCATTGCCCGGATTCTCGGGATATGCATAGCTTGCTATGTTGATAAATATCTCCTCAACGGCAGTCTCAAGCTGTATTTGCAGCTTCATACCGCAGCTGAATTCTTCAAGCCTCTCACCGACAAACGCCGTAACTTGACTGAGGTTTTCTCTTAACGCGGGTATTTCAAGCCTTGCCTTCATCATTACCGCCTCCTATACTCGTTTCACGCATAGCATCGTGAGATCGTCGAACTGCTCCGCGTTATCGACAAATTTGCCGACGCTTACCGCCGTATTTTCAAGAAGGATCTTCGGCATCGCGCTCGGTTCGGCGTTCAGCACTTCAAGCAGCCTGTCAGTACCGAACATCTCGTTTTGTCCGTTTGTCGCCTCGGGTACGCCGTCTGTATATACAAAGAGCGTATCGCCGTGAGCCATCTCAAATTCGTACTGACGATATCTCATCCCCTCCATACCGCCGAGCACAAAGCCGTGCTTGTCCTTGAATATCTCAAATTTCCCGTTTTTGCTCAGAACGGGGTACTCGTGACCTGCGTTCGCCGCCTTGACCTTGCCCGTTGAAATTTCGAGAATACCGTACCAGACTGTAACAAACATATCGGTCTTATTGTCCTTGCAGATCTGCTCGTTCGCTTTAGTGAGGACTTCCGACGGCTCCAGACCGCCGAGAGCGAGATTTTCGAGGAGAATTTTAGATGCCATCATAAAGAGCGCTGCCGGAACGCCCTTGCCGGATACATCGGCAATTATCATTCCGAGATGGTCGTCGTCTATCAGGAAGAAGTCGTAAAAATCGCCGCCGACCTCCTTGGCCGGAGTCATCGATGCGAATATCGAGAAATCCTCCCTGTCGGGGTAAGGCGGAAAAATGTTCGGCAGCATACTCGCCTGTATCTGCGTCGCAAGCGCAAGCTCCGTGCTTATGCGCTCTTTCTCGGCTGTTACCTTTGTGAGATTTTCAACGTAGCTGACGATCTGCTCCTCCATCTTGTCGATAGAGCCTGCGAGAACGCCTATTTCGTCCTTATGGCGAATGCTTTCAGTCAGCTTGCTTTCGGGAATGACATTTTCCTCCGCAAAGCGCCCCGCTTCATTTGTTATCCTCTGTATCGGACGCAGGAACACACGATACAGGTAAAACGATTGTCCGATAACGACCAATACAGCGAGCAGCCCAAGCACAAAAATAACTCTGCGAACATATCCACGCCGTGCCATCGTCATATCGTCCATCTGACGCTGAACACATAGAATAGCTTTCGTCTGACCGTCGGAGCCTTTGAGCGAGATCATTGCGGTTATGTGCGCATCGGTTTCTATGTAGCCCTTGTCTCGTATCACAATCTCGTGGCTGCTCGTGCCGTCATACAACGCACGGTATTTCTGCTTATACTCATCGTTTGTCGTTTCACGGACATAACCGAAATCATAAACGGTGTATGGGCTGTCCTTGTTTATCGTTGAAAAAAGGAATGTGATATGATCAAAATCCGTAAGATCGGGCTGAATGATATATATAAATGTCGAGCCGGACGAGTTGCACAGGTTGTCAAGGCTTTCCCACACCTCTTTATATTCCGCTGTCGTGCCGCCGCTGTTTTTGTAGCTGTCCATTTCATCGGCGTTTATCGATAGTGCGGCTGAATCTGCTATGAGTAACGCTCCGTCGCTGTACTGCTCGAGCAGAGCGTCCGTAAAGCCCTTGTAGCCGATAACGCTCACGATAGCAGAGAACACCACAAGCAGAACGACAATACCCGAAACGCTTTTGAACACAACGCTTTCATTTGGTTTTTTCATTAATATAAACCTACTTTCACCAATCATTCGTACAACTGTTATTCAATGTTTAGGAATCATAAAGAAATAACTTGCACATTTATTCGCACCGATCTTTTCTGGCTATTTGTTTGGGTTGCTATAATGTATCAGCCTACTTGATCTACAGGGAAACTGCCGAGATATCTGAATGTAAACGTCTCGTTTGACGCAATCGACTTGTAATCTTCATAAGTGCAGTCCAAGCTCTGTTTTAAGCGGACGGTCGTGAATGGTAACAAGCGTTATGCCCTTATCGTTCAGTTGAGACATAAGTTTCGGCAGATCGGCGGCCTTGCCCGAAATTACAAACGCAAGGCGGTCTAAGCTTTCCTGTTTCGGCTCATTCGTCGAAAGAACATAGAATCGAGTTTTGTTTTTGTCGTTGTTCTGAATGTTTCTTTCCATTATTTCAAGACCGTACACATCGGCACAGCCTGCCGAGGCGATGGCGGCACACGACTTATCATTACCCTCGGACACCATTTTCGCGCCCTCTGCCGTGCTTGATACCTCGATGACTTCCGCATCGGGAAGATTTTTCGAGAGCCACTCCTTGCCCTGAGCTATGCCCTGCTTGTGCGAGTAAACAGTCTTAATGTCGGAAAGCTCCGTTCCGGGAAGGACAAGCAGATTCTGACTTATCGGCAGCTCTACCTCTCCGACTACAGAAACGCTTTCGGTACCGATAAGAGTATCGACATAATCGACCACGGCTCCGCCGATCGTATTTTCCTGCGGGATCACCGCATAATCGCTTTCGCCGCTCGTCAATGCTTCGACCGCTTCAGGTACTGTTGTGTAAGGAATATAAGAGCCGTTATTGTCAAAGAAATTCTGACACGCTTCCTGCGTATATGTACCCTCGGGACCGAGATAGCTTATCTTTGCGTCGGAATAGCTTTGCTCGTTTGCAGGTGCTGCCGACTGTACTATTTCATTTGTGTTCGTTTGTTGACAGCCGCTAAAGCACATCGGCAGCAGCGTCATTACTAAAACAGAAACACATAGTTTCTCTGATAATCTATTTTTGATATTGTTCTTCATCTTTTCGTAACTCCTTCACCAAAGACTGTCGTTCGGGTCGATTGAAATTGTAATAATTGCCGGCATAACTATGCCGCATCCTTTATGAGCGTAACATCATTTCCATAGATCGTAGCAAAATCATTTTTCATTGAAACTGTTTCAAAGCCAAGCTCGGCACACTGCTTCGCAAACTTTTCTGCTTTTTCGGTGTTGCCGTATTCGCGCTGCGTATCATCGCATAGGAGCATATACGCTTTGCCGCCGTTCTGTAAGGTGTATGTGCCCATCGAGAAATCGCCCGAGCTGTTTCCGAACGCCAGTATAGGATCAATGCCTATCTCATCGATAATGCTCACAATTTTGTTGAGCTTTAGATTTTTAAACGTCATGTTTCCTTCATAGATCATTTTGTCGTCATTTGTGTAATTATAGTTACGTCCCGCTGTGTCACCCTGTCCCGGAACTGTGAGAGAAAACGTGGTACCGATCACATTATACGCAGGTATCCACTCGTCGAGCTTGCCTTCACTCAGTTCTCTTAAAAGAGTTCTCTCGGTACCGCTGACGATAAACACCTGAAATCCGTTATCGGAAAGGTACTCGACAAGCGCGACCATCGGCTTATAATAGCCGTCCTTGTAGGTCAGATTTTCAAAACCAACAACGGGCTGCTGCAAAAACTCCTTGATGTATGCTCTGTACTCTTCGACAGTGAAGCCCTTGAAAGTCTCCGCAAGCATTTGGCTTGAAGAACGCGATGAATCGGGCTCGGGCTGACCGTTTAAAAGAGCCGTTTCAAGCTCTTTAGCGAAAGCCGTATCGTCGGGATCACCCTCGTATGTGTCATCGTGGAGAAGTCTGTGCATAAGCAAACACTGATCTACATACGTTGGGAAAAGCTCGCCGTACAGTGTACCGTCGGAATCAAAGACCGCTACTCTTTTTGCAGTCGGCACATAGTTTTCTGAGGATTCATCCGTAACGGAGTTCACAAAGGAAACGATCGACGCCATTGCAGGGGAATTCGCTGTCCAGTATTCAATGGAATCGCTCAGAGTATCATCTGTAGCCTTGGTACCGATAATATCATTTGACGACAGGTTTACGCTGTATCTCAAAACGAGAAGAGCGTCTGAGGCGGTGACATCTCCGTCCTTATCTACATCGGCACGGTACAGTTGATCCTTGTTAAAACTTTCCAACTGCACACTCTGTCTGAGTATCAGCAGAGCGTCGTTTGAATCTACAACGTTATCGTTATTAATGTCGCCCATTACGCCTGACGGCTCGGACGGTGTTATCGGTTCGGGAGCTTGTGTATAATAGGGGTCAAGCGCGGTAAGATACGCCCAGCTCGTCTGCGGGTAATGCTCCGAAAGGATATCCTTCACATTTAAGGCGAATGTTCCGACATGATAAAGCGTAAGCTCTTTGTAAAACTCTATGCCGCCTTCGTAATAGTTGTCATACGCTTCATTATAACCTCTTTTATAGCCTTCACAATAGTATTTCACCATATTTGAGGGTACATCGGCCGTGTCGGGAGTGTCGTTATAGCTTTCTCTGTAGTGTCCGACAAACGCGTCTTTCCTTGCGTCGGCTAACGCTGCGTTGTCGCCGTCAAGTAATCCCTTGGTATCGTACTCTTCCGCTTCCTCATCCACCGAGGGTTCGTTACGAGCATTGACTCCGGATTCATAGCCGTACGAATATGCCGTTAAATATCCTGCCGCATACGCCTCAAGATATTCCTTGGAGCGTTCCTCTGCGTTTTCGGGCAGCGGCGCTTCGGTAACAGCCTCTTTCCCGGCAAAGCCGTCATCGTAGCCGTCGTAATAGCCTCTGTCCCAACTATCATTGTCGGCCTGCTCGGCGTCGGAAGGAGTTTCGCGTTCCGAATCTTCTTTCTCCTCCTGCTCCTTCAACTGCTTATAAGTGAGTACCCTGTTTTCGGAGGTCTGCGGGTCATAGTCAGGATCGTCATAATCCGCCGGCAGCACGCTGCTGTAGTCGATACCGGCCTTGTAGTAGAAGTCTTTTACAAGCAAGGGACCGAAAGCTCTTAATATCGGATAAAGGCTTTGCTTGAACAGCTCAAACTCCTCGGCGGTGAGATGCATCTTCTCCGCCGATGTCGTCTCGTCAATAACCATCAGAAGCTCGTCTGTGAACTGCCTGTACATTTTGTCACTGTTGTGACGGAAAACGCCGCCCATCAGCTCGCCCGTGATAATATACTGTATTTTTTCGCTTGCCTTTATATCAGTCAGAAAATCATTTTTCAGATAATTGAGGGTAGGCTCCCATTCCTCGGAAGACTTGCTGAAATAAAGCTCTAAAAGCACTGCAATGGCATCGTCGCAGTCGCCCGAGAAGGACTCTCTTGTAAGGTTTTCCGAAAGAAAATCAATGAAGAACGGAATGAACTCGTCCATCGGCATTTCTCCCAGCGGAACCTTCAATTCAGAACCGCCTATGTCGAGCTTATATGTGGTGACGGTCTTATCATCGCCGATTGTAATAATTTTGCCGTTTGTGTAAAGTCCCCACGACTCGGGATAAACATAGGTTATCACATCGTTTTTGTTTTTTACGCAGTAAATGTTGTCGTAAACCTTAGGGCTCACGCTGCATCTCGGAGCTTCAAATGTGTACACAAACAGATCGTCGGCTGTCGTGTTGAATTCACTCAGATGCTCGTTGATATATACACCGACAAGGTCGGAGACGCTGCCTGCCCTTGAATAGCCGGCGATCCACAGCTTGACATTGCCAAGCTCATGTGATGAGATGTACTCCTTCAATCGAGCGATGACAGCTTGTGCGGGGGCATCAAATCCCGCTATATCGCCGGACTCGCCCGCCGTAAGATTAGCTGCCCACTCCGTACCGTACTTGTTGCCGCGGATAGATACTGCGACAAGCTCGCTGTCTCCGATTTTTTTGTGGGCAATGGCAGTACCGATTGAATCTCTTGTGGGTGTAATATCCATAACAGATACCTGTATATCCGAAAATCCGATATCGTTATACAGCTTTTTGATATACGACGATCCTTCGATCTCCATTGAAGCAAACGCAAGCGCAAGAGACATTGTAAGCAAATGTTGATTCTCCTCTGTTGAGGGCGCGGTGAAATAATCATCGTTGTAATAAAAATTCTCCTGCGCGGGGTTGTCTACAAACGACGGCATATATGTAAATGTTCCTTTTATGATATCTGCTTTATCGGCAGATGCAGCTACAGGAAGAGTGCCTGTGATCACCGTGACCGCAATAATGATACAAATGAATTTACAAATATTCTTTTTCATTTTATCAACTGTCCTTTCTGTATTCTTCGGATACAAGCTTACTTAGAATAGCAGAAAAATCTGTTGCAATAATATGTGACATTTTCTGCGTCTTCGGAAGCCGACACGGGAGCGACCGTGATTACCCATGCTTCATCTCCATCAGGTGTATAGCCCTTATAAGCATCAATTATCTTTGCACCGGAGCCTGCCTGCTGCTTAACATTGGCTATCGCTTCTTCTCTGCTCAGATATTCGTCATCATTCTGATTGTCATCTTCCGAGTTATAGCTGTCGGCAGCATAGCAGAAGAATCTATTGCAATAATATGTGACATTTTCTGCGTCCTCAGATGACGACACGGGAGCGACCGTGATTACCCACGCCTCATATCCTTCCGGAGTGTAGCCCTGATAAGCATCTATGATCTGTGCGCCAGAGCCCGCCTGCTGCCTCACATTTGCAATAGCCTCACCCTTATCGAGATATGCGGAGTCACTTGAATCATCGTCAGCGTTGGAGTTCTCTTCCGCATTGGGGTCGAACTTGAAAATCATTCCGGCGGCAGCGTTCTCCTCGTAATCCTCCCAGGTGACCGTACCGCCATCATTGAAGATGATACGTCCCTTTCCGTTAGTATACTCTCTGTCCTCGGTTACAATCAGACCCTCGCTGTCAAGCTCAATCGCAGTTTTCTGACAATCGCTGTAATCGACCGTCAGCGTTTCCGTATCGAGAGTGCCTGTCATTCCCCAAGCAGCGTAGGTGCTTGCACTGCTTGACCATCTGACAGTAATCTCGGCATCGGTCTTTCCCTCACATCTGATCGTCATTATCGCTCGATCGCAGGTGTAGGTGCCAATAAAGTTCATAACGGGATTCTGACCGTCGTCATCGGTGGAAGCCTTTCTTGAAGTTGTCTTACTTGAGGCACTCTTCTTGCTCGAAGTGTTGTTCTTGCTTGATTCGCTTTTATCGCTCGAATCACTTTTCTTGCTCGAAGCACTGTTCTTGCTTGAATCGCTCTTCTTGCTTGAATTGCTTTTATCGCTCGAATCGCTATCGGTTTCGGATACCTCTGTGGCGCTTGCGTTTTCACTGTCAAGCTGTGAAACTGCGCTTGTGTCCTGTGATACGGTCTGTGAACCGTCGTCGGTGCTTACATTCGCTTCGCAAGCTGTCATCGCTGCCGCAAGCAAAATTACCAAAACAATGCTTAAAAACTTCCCATTACTTTTCATTTTGATCTTCTCCTTGCAAATAATAATTAATATGTCACGGTGACAGATTCTGTCTTTTCGACAAGAACATCACCCGTATCATAGTCGTATATACAGAACGAGCCTTCAAAGCTCTCTATCTTCGATATATTCTCGGCTTCATCAAAGGAAATATGAGTAATATCGTGCTTTTCCTTCATGACATCCGAGCCAAAGTAAGGCGTTACTTCTTTTCCGTTGACCGAAACCTTTTCTGCTCCCGCAACTGTTATATTTTTGTCGCTTTGGTTAGAAACATATACTCCGATGCATTGCCCCAGATATTCCTCTTCATAGGTGCCCTTAAGAACTATCTTGATGCCGTCTTTATCATATGCTACAGTTCCGCTTTCGTCGTAATCGACGGTAACATTTGCAGTCGTATTGATGCTGATCGGCTCTGATTCAAGGATAGTCTCGAATGTTTCGTAATTTTCAATGCTAATGACAAATCCCATCTCGGAGAAGGTCGTAATACCACAGCGCGTGAGCTGAGTTTCATCGAACTGTGCGGGAAGTGTATTTGTTTCTCCCGGTTCTACATTAAGAGACAGATCGGACTGTACCATGTATCCGTTTACAGATGAATTAACAAGCCCGACCGTGATCGGCTGCTCGGAGCCGTTGACGATTTCAAGGAACAAAGCCTTTTCACTTGGGAATAATTCCGAGTCATTTTTTCCGAAGCCCGTGGCAGTGATCTTGATCCCCTTTTCGTCGACCAAAACCTTCTCCTCTATGCTTTCCTTCTGCGTATTCGTTGATGAAGCGCTCTGAACCGATGAAACATCGGCAGACGATCCGTCCGAGGACTGAATACTTTCATTTCCGCAACCGACAAGTGAAATACCCATTACTGTAACTGACAGAAATGCTGTGATCATTGTTTTTACATTCTTTTTCATGATAATACTCCTTGTATTCTAATTAATTACATAAATTATACAGTACGAGCGAAGCAAGCTTATGATAACTGCGCTGTCATGCAAATCATCATATCATGCGGCTTCCCCTATATCATCCTCAACATCATATCCGTATGTATTGCCCTTTGCATTGGTCATTGGAGCGAGCTTGTTATAAACCTCCTCGGGCTTTTTTCCGAAAGAAAGAACCACCGCACTGTTGATAAGCTGACCGCCCTCAAGCTCTCTTGCAACAACACGTGCTGCGCTTTCGTTCGGCTCTGACGCGCAGAATTTCACACGAACATCATAGCCTGCGTCCTCAAACGGCTTTATCGTGTTTTCCATAAGATCGTCAAAATCAGTAGAAACAATGGGTAATATGATATTCGTTCCCTTCAAGTCGCCCTCGGTAAAATTCTTTATCGTTTCCTGCATCATTGTATAGCCTTCAAAATGAACAGCGTCGGCAGCGCAGCCGTAGCTTTCTTTATATTCGGGCAGCATAGCCTTGATCACATCGCAGTCCATAATAAACGCACCCATTTCCTCGCTGTCCGGGTCGGTTACTCTCGTTGACTTTCCCGACGCAGGCAGACCAAGCACGAGCTCCATCTTATATTCCGACTTTAGCTCACCGTCATAAACATAATGAGCTTTGCCGTTTTCGTCAACGCTCTCCGTGCGAGCGGAGCCTAATGAAAGGAAATCGCTTTTGATCTCCTCACGAAGCTGCTTGCGTTCGGGAGTATCAATGTCTGCCGTGTTGCCGTAAAGCTCCTTATAATACGCCGAGAGGGCGTCGAGCTTCGCTACAGTAGGATCAGCCTTAAGCTCATCGAGAGTCGGATAATCGCCAGCTTTAATTCTTGTGTAAAGCTCTTTCGCCTCGTCTCCTTCAATAGTAAGATGGTCGGCGGACGGCTCCCAGGTTACGGGAACGACATCGGAGGTTTCCGCTTTTTCTGTTTCTTCCGAAGAGACTGCACTTGATACTTCGGATTCAATTGTGGACTCCGAGGGCTGTCCGCTTCCGCTTACTGCTGACTCACCGCAGCCAGAAAGAAGCATTAAAGCCATAATTGCGGATAAAAGTTTCATGTTGATTTTCTTCATACTCAATTTCTCCTTTTTCTCTAACATGCGTTTATAAATATTTGCGCAAAGCACATAAAAGCTCTGATGTATTCGTTCAAAGCTTTTATCTGCCTTGTCTCCCGTGCAGGTGGTCTATACCTGCACGGGAGACCGGAGGTCATTTGATCATAATGATTAGGGAATAAATTACATTTTTAGGCTGTGATCCCTTTACCTATTTTTTCGCTGCAGCTCAACCTTATACTGTAACGAAGGATCTCGAGTGAATCCGCAGCAGTGATCTTACCGTCCGAGTTCACATCAGCAAGCAGTTTAATTTCTTCTGTTTCTTTTTCCAGACCAATGCCTATTCTTTGTACGATCATGGCGTCTGCGGAGGTGACATGGCCGTCTCCGTTAAGATCACCGAGAATAGCATCGCTTGTACCGGAAACATTCAGCTCCACCTCAACGATCCTGAGCTTATCGGCAGGGATCGTATCGGCTGCGGAGATCTCAATGCATCTGCCGTAATTATCGAACTTGAAATACTGCTTCTTCGGGAGAACATATCCCGTGAGAGTTGCTGAACCCGATTTTTTCGCTGCAATCTTTCCGTCTGTCGATATTGATGCAACGGTAGGATCGGACGATGTCTGCCATACGACCGTGAGATCGTCCGTGTCAAGTCCTTCAAGCTCAGGCTGGATATCTTCCATTGTGCCTGCTGTCATAGAAGCTTTACCGTCCTCACCGAACTTCACATCAGTGATCTTATCAAGCGACTTTACAGCGTCCATATCGAACTGCTTTCCGATAGTGTATTCAAACGGTTCTGTCTCTGCTTCGCCGTAAACAGCCGTAACGGATACCGCAACAGTACCCATACCGTTTTCGTCTACAGTATACATAGAATTATTGATATCTATCGGGAGCTTAACTTCCTCTGTCGTTCTCGGAGCAACAGCGTCGATCGTCATAGAGGCGATCTCCTCCTTGCCGCTCTTAACGCTCACCTTTACATTTTCCGCTGCAACATTGCCGTTATTTGTGATATTGCCGACATAAGCGTAATAATCCTCTTCCTTGTCGGTAAAGATCATTATATCCTCGTCGTTCATCACAAGATCAGCCTCGCGCTTTATCGTGACCTGTTTGCTTGTGCCGTTCGACTCCGCCTTGTAAACGAGGTCGCCCTCGCCTTCTGGTATTGTCACGTTAACTGCCGCCGTGCTTGTAACTGCGCCGTTTACGCCTGTTACCTGCGCGCTGCCTACGTTTTCGCCGCCTACTGTAAACGTGATATCAAAAGTTTCGTCTGATGCAAGCAGACCCTTGTTTCTGAGGATCGCCGTAAGCTGAACGTTGTCGCCCGGCATCGGGTACTCGCTGCCGACGATAAGGCTTTCAACGCATACATCGGAGTATGGCTTGTGCGTGAGATATACAATGGAATTGTCGGTTTCGTCAAGGAAACTGCTCTTGACTGCCGCGAGCTTGAGGTCATCGCCGTCAACCGCCGCGCCTATGCCTGTATAGTACATATTATCGGCTGCGTTCGTAATCACAACGCCCTCCGACCACGGTGTACTGCCGTTATTTCCGCCGATGAAATAAGCCGCCTTGATCTGAACAGCATCCCCGACCTTGTCGCTCCACACAAGATACATCTTATCATTACCCGAAACGATTACATCGTAATCCTCGAAGTTGTCTGTCGGCACCGCCGTTGCAGCCTCTTCGGTAAACGTTTCATAGGTTCCATCGGGCAGCTGCGCTTTATACTCAAGCACGTAGTAATCTCTCGAAATGCCCTTCACCTGAGTGTAATGCTCGTTTTTGATTATCTCACTTACGTTGAGATACTGTATCTTGCCGTGCTCCTCCTCGGCGTCTTTTGTGCCGAAGAACAGATATGTGCTGCTGTCGGAACGGGCAAATCTTGGTGCGGTGTATGTGCCGCTTGTGTTTGTGAGCTTGATAACGTGCGAGAAGGTATTTGTATCAAACTCGTAGATCTGCATGAAGATATCTCTGTCGTTTTCCGTTGCGAGGTCATGATCGTTATCGACCGTCCACGCGAACAACCCAAGACCGTTGTAGCCGATAGCTGTCGAATCAACGGCAAGGCTCATCTGATCCGATGTCGTTCTCAGATCGAGGAAACGCTGACCGTACCAATCTTTCTTGAACGTTTCTCTTCTTTCGGGAGCGATCGTTTTAAGATCTTTCTCCGTATAATACGATCCATCATTGCACCACTTGCCGTCCTCATAGAAGAGGTAAGCCGTAACGGAATTATTGGTGAAATCAGAGCCGAACTCTTCGATGCTGTCGATATCATCATACTGCGTCTTTGTGTAGTACAGAATTACCCTGTCTGTTTTGGAATCATACGCTGCATGAGGAAGAACGTCCGCGGTGTAGTCGTTCTCCGTTTCATGTGTGAGCTGCTCGACCTTGCCGAAGGTCATAGCGTTTTTATCGAAGAATGCAGCCTTGATGTCAAGCGAAGAAAGAGCTTCCTCAATGCCTGCGCTGTCATCGAGCACCTTATCCGCCGATGACCACGTCACGAGCAGCTTGTCATCGCCGATCTCACAAATATCGGGGTAATCATCGATAGTGCCGTCGTTATCAAGCTGCTTCGGCGTACTCCAGCTCTCGCCTTTTCCGATGCTGTAATAAACGGCGCGTCTGTTGATGTCAGTCCTTTCCTTGTCATCATCGATGAATACCATGAGCATATCTCCGCTGTCGTTGATCTTCATCATATGAACATCGGCGTTGCGCTCTGCGCCCGTTTCAAGCGTTCTCTCCGTTGTGCCCTGCTCGTTCATCGGAGTATCGGGTGTTCCTGCCCATTCGCTCTTGTTTGCGCGCTGAGGCGTATCGGATGTTGAGAATACAACCTCCTCCGCGCCTGACGGTACATTGAACATTCCCGCGCCCGATGTTGGTCTTGAAAATGCGGATTCAACATTAAAGCCAAAATGTTTGTCCTGATTGGGGCTTCTGAACAGCTCTTCATTTACAAGCCCGCTCGGACTTCCGATATTATCGGAATAAACCTTAATACCGAGAACCTCTATTTTATAATCCATGCAAAGCTTGAAATCGCCAAATGCGTAATCATTCCAGTCAGTCCAGCGGAAGTCCATGTCAAATACAAACTTAGCATTGACCGTTACCGAAACTATAGCTATCTTAACATTTGCCGAAACACTTATCACAGGATCAATAAACAGATAGAACTCACGTCTTACATTGCTGCCTTCATTAAATTTATCGAAAATACCGAAGTGCTCTGCGTCAAAGGGAACAAGATTAGAGTTTTCTGTTTCTCCGTAGCCGCCTTCGGTGAAATCTGCGCCGTAATCGTTGTACATATAGTATACGGCAGTGATCTTTCCGTCAAAATCGAACTTGAATGTAACAGTAATACCTACGGGGAGTGCGATCTCGCAGCCTGCGCCAACATTTGCATTTACTTTTACATAGAAAAGAAGATCCTCAAAGTAATTTTTATCGTTCGATCTTTTGGAGAGAGTGAGTCTGAATCCTACGGACGGTGTTATGCTAAAACTCAGATTTCCCGTTGTTTTGAATTTCGACTTTGGCTTCGATGAAGAAGTACCCTTCTTTGCTTCTTCTATCTCTTCATCGGTAGGCTGTACGAAATCATCATCGTCGTCATCGTCATCGTCGTCATCATCATCGTCTTCTGCAAAGATCATTAACTCACGAAGCTTGCCCTTGCCGTCGTCCATATAATCGTCTTCGTCAATGATCTCCCAATCATCAGTGTCGGAGGATTCTTTATTGGTATCCTTCTTATCTTCCGTCTTACTCGTCTTATTGCCGGAGCTCCAGCTCTTGTTTGCAATATTAAAGCTCTTACCATAGGAATAAGAATAGCTCTGACGGAACCATTTAAAGTCATCGGCTTCCGCAGAAGAAATGCCTGCCGGAGTATAAGCCTGATTCTGATAGTTAAGAGGGAATGCGCTCAACTCGAAATTGCCAAGGGGATCGCCTATAAGGGAATTAACAATTCCGTGTCTGTATCCTTCCTCAAGGCTGTCGTTACCAAGCATCGGAAGGATAAACTCGCCCAGATCAAGCGGCTTTGAAAACCTGAAACCGGTTGGAAGCATCCTGTACCATTTACCGGATTGATCGGCAAACTGAACATATACCTGATAGTTACTCTTTGCATCCTTTTTGGGGTTGAAAGTCAGCGAAGAAGTAAGCTTCTTTTTGCTTACACTGTTGCTTGTTGAATAGCCATCTGTGGATTCACAGTTTACCTTTATATCTCCGTTTTCATCGGTTATAAAGAATCGAGCCTTTGTCGGTATCAGATCGCTGTCGTCACGACCCGTGACAACTATATCCAGCGTTGCATCACCGTCAATAACATCAATTACGCCGCTGTTTTTGGTCATGGCACATTCAAGAGTTTTACTCTTCGTTAGACCCCCCTGAAAATATGCTGTCTGTTTCTGCGTCGCGCTTATTGAAACCGCTTCGAAGGCTTCAAGTGCCGGAAGCTCAATATCAGCACTGTAACCGAAATTCTGATAGGTGTAATAAGCTGCCGCATTGTTGGAGCTTACCATAAAGGAGCCTTCACCAAACGAAGGAAGCTTACTTTCAAGCTTGAAGTTTCCCTGGCTGTCTGTATATGAGGTTGCGCCTGCCCAATTGATAAGAGCATTTACAACGGGCGTTTTACCTGCGCTCTTTGAGTTGTTTGTAAGCTGAATGAAATTTGAATTATTCTGATTGACCCTGCCGTTGAACTCACGCTTAACGCCATCAAGGGGAACTATCTCATAATAAACAAGCAATCCGTCTATTGAATCACCTGTAAGTCTTCCACCGTATGAATTGCCCATCGCATCATGCGGTGCAGAGGTATTGCCATGAGATGTATCCTGTTCGTCAAGGTCTACCAATCCATTGTAGTCAACGTCGCCGGTTCGGTTAGCCCATACTACAGTGTAACCCTGTGGTGGGTTACAGGTAAATGAAAACTCCATACCGTTGTATGCGTCAAGAATCAGATCACCATCAGCATTTGTGCCGACAGGATTTTCAGACTGCATAGATTCGGTAGTAACGACAACCTTCTCAAGTCTGTCATAAGTAACCTTATTGCCGCTGCTGTCCTCGACCTCTCTTTTCTCCTTGTAAACATCGGGGCGCCTGTCATATGTCAACGGCTGATACTTAATAACTATCTTTTGCTGATCTGTTACGGGAACTACCTTTATATCTTCCTTTATTACGATATCCGCCTTTGTATAGTCGCTTTTTTCGATAACTATACCGCTTGGCTTTACAGAGGAGAATATTGTACTTCCCTTTTTATGATAGGTATGTACAGCTTTTTTATTGCCGCTGAGCGCCTGATATGTGGCGCCGTTTGCATATTTTCCTGTAGTCGGATTCACAGAAAGGCGGATCACGGAATACAGCGGAACCTCGATCTCGTAATATTCGCCGCCTTCATCTGCCCAATCGTTATACGTCTCAACCGCATCATAAAACCTTCTGGTTGCTCGATTGAACCATTTTGTATATTCGGCACTGCCAAACTCTATACCTTCGGGCATAGGCTCGTACTCAGGCCAGGTCATAGAGACCTTTTCCACCTTTAATGCCTTAGGGTTGAGCACGCTCGCACTATATGCGTCAAGTATGTTTTCAAACTCGGAATAACGATTATCGGAATCGTATTTCGTAGTGCCCTTAGGCTTGTCTGTATTATAAATGCGGACTTTTCTTGTTCCCTTGCTGTATTTCGGGAATATTTTAATATTCTCGTCTTTAGATCCCGCAGAAATAACGCCGGAACTTGTAAGTTTCTTTACAAAGGCGAGATCAAGCGTAACCGTTGCATGAGCTTCCGATGTACCCTTGCCGGAATCTTCAACGGGAATATAAACGTATTTGTCCTTGGGATCATAATTAGTTCTGCTTCCCATGTTGTCGGAGGTTTTTGAACTGTTCACAATGTAAACACCGTCAAGGAACAAACCGTTTTGAGCGGCCTTCTCATCGTTTGAATAAAAAGATATCACCTTATCGCAGTTTCCGTAGAAGCCGCTGATAACATTACCGTCGCTGTCCTTTGCAATGACCTCTCCGGGTGTAAACATAGCCGTGGTCATGCCGTCAAAATAAGTATGCGTTATCTCCGGCGCACCTGTCGTGAAATCATACAGATCACGGCTGTACTGGATAACAGAAGGCTGAAAGTCAAACGTATACTTTGCCCAATCGACAGTATAATCGTGACTATATTCCATCTCACCGTAAAAGACCTCGGATGAATTCATTTTATAAAAAATATTATGCAGGTAGCAGTTCTGTCCGCAATTGCTTACATTGACGGTAAAGTTTTCTGTCTTATTGTGAAAACCTGTTCGATAATCCTTGGTAAACACCGCTCCGGATATTTCATTCATATCATTCTGGTATTTGCCGACCGTTGAGCCAACAAGACCGTTAGTCCAGATATGATATTTACCGTTAAGAGTCTTGATACCGGTAAAGTCAAGTGAATTCTTTGTATAGAAGTCAAACACGCCGTACTGCTGTCCGCCGATTCTAAGGCGGTTCCAATAGGTTTCGCTATCGGGACTCCAATGGAGGTAATTATGATCAATATCATACCCCCCCGTGCTGAAAAACAACATATCGACATTACTGCCAAAGCTGCCGACATCATATGTGGTGGTTTTGTCACCCAACACAATGCCGTCTGTACTTACGGCGAGCGTTTCAGTTTCTGCCTTCGCACCGCTGCCCTCGAGAGCCTTTATCTCCTCGGGAGTACGTTCGCGCAGACCGTCGTTTTTAACGATCGTTACGGGAACGTAGTGGTTGTCTACGACGTCGCTTTCACAATCAAGCTCAAGACGAATGCCGAACTCGCCGCCCTTGTCGAACGAGAGAGCCTTGACATCAACCGTTGCTTCCGTCTGACCGGGAACGAAAGCGATCGTCTTGTCCTGGAAGTTCTCGTAGCTGCCGTCGGGTGCCGTCTGAGTGACAGTCGAAACGGAAACCGTGGAGAAATACTGGAGACCGCCGTTTCTTTCAACTACAACCTGCCCCTCGGGCTTTGCGCTCGTTAAACGGAGATTGTCGGTCACAAGAGAATACGTTGACTGCTCCTGCGGCTCGTTGTCCTCGATCGTTACGTACGTTGTTGCATTAGGTGCAACTACCGCCTTTTCATCATCGGTCGCCATAACGGCAAGGACAAAAACACGCTGTGCGTTGGGAACGTCGTTGTCCTTGATATTAACGGTGACTTCCTTTTCCATCTCGCCTATGCCGAAATCCACCGTACAAACAGCACCCTGCGCCTTTGTAAGATAGTCGTACATTTCGTCAAGCACCTTGCGTGTATTGTCCTCGACCTCTTCATCAGTCCATTCGGACGGGAGATCGAGATACTCCGCCTGTGCGTCAAGCACCGGAACTCCTGTGCTGCTGCGTTTTTTCACCGTGGTTTTTGTAGGCTTATCGGCAGTTTCTGCAAGCTCATTCTTCGTTTCCTCGGAAAGCTGGATGTCCTCGCCGTTTTCGGAGAAGGTGAAATCATTCACATCGGGAACGAAACCCTCGACCTTCTTAAACGTCTTGCCCTTGCTGTCGAGGATCTCGTAATCCGCACCGTATGTTGACAGCATATCCGCAGCCTTAAAAGTAACTCTTGCTGCACCGTCACCGCTGCCTTTTCTGACAAGCTTGATCTTAACCGCGCCGTCTGACTCGTTAAATGCGTAATCCGACGCGCTGAAATCGAAGGTGCTTGCCTGACCGTTGTCTGCGCTGTCGGCAAAAGCCGTAATGCTGAATGGGAGCATAATTGAGCACACAAGTACAGACGCTGTGAGCTTTCGGAATACTTTTTTCAAGCTAATTCCTCCTTTCTGTTAGATTTTGTCCTGCATACTTTCAGAGATCGGCTCAGTTTCGGTGTACGGAATGTCGTGGATACCGGGGCCTTTGCCGCCTGATACATTGTCGAGAGCGTCATCTTCGACTGCGTTTGTCTCGGGGAGCTTCTTCTCCTCGGGAGTAGTCTTCTTCTCGTCTGCCATTATTGTCACCTCCTTTCACTCAAGCTGCTGTTTTTTAACAAGCTCGGCAAATATACCGTTCTTTTCAATAAGCTCGTTATATGTGCCTGCTTCTGCGACCTGACCTTCATCGATAACAATTATCCTGTCGCAGTTTTTTATTGTAGAAAGTCGATGTGCGATCACAATGCGTGTACATTGAAGCTGATCGAGCGCATCTGACACCTTTCTCTGAGTAATATTATCAAGAGCGCTTGTCGCTTCATCAAGAAGCAGCAGCTTCGGTTTGCTTATGAGCGCTCTCGCTATCACGATTCTCTGGCGCTGCCCTCCCGACACGCTTTTGCCGCCCTCGGAAACCTTAGTGTACATTCCCATCGGCATAGCCCTGATCTCATCGGCAATACTGGCAAGCTCGGCTGCCTCCCAGACCTGTTTCCATGTTGCGTCGGGCTTCGTTAAGCGGATATTTGAAAGGATATCCCCCTGAAAGAGCTTTGCGTCCTGCTGAACTATGCTTATTTGCTTTCTGAGGGCTTTTCTGTCCAATGTGTCGATGTCTGCACCATTGACATATACAGAACCCTTTTCTGCCCTTTCAAAGCCGATCAGCAGGCGCATCAGCGTTGATTTGCCGCAGCCGGTCTTCCCCACTATAGCCACATATTCACCGTTTTTTATCTGTAAATTAAAGTTTTTTAATATATACGGTGCGTCCTGCTCATACCTGAAATACACATTTGAAAACTCTATGCCTTCATTAAATCTCGTTACACTATTCTGACCTCCCTGCGATTCCGTAGGAGTCTCAAGAACGGGACTTAACAGCTTGAATATAGGCTTTCCCATTGCAGTCGCATAGCTGCAAGAGAACAGTTCGTTTACGCTGAGCATAAACAAAGACAGCCAGACCGAATATGAGAAAAAGGCTGCTGCGTCGAGCATAAAGTAGTCTATTGAATAGTAAAGCAGCGCTATTGCCGTGAAATCTATCAAAACAGGGATCACCTTGACTAATACAAAGCTCTCCGGCGGAGAATAGCTTACTCGTGCAGCTTCGGAGTACGCTTTTCCCCAACGAGAGAAAAATCTTTTCTCAGCTCCGGTCAATTTTATTTTTTGGATACCTGTAATGAACTCGTATGTAAGACCGTTTACATTCGATAATGCTTCAAACCTTTCCGAAAATACATCAGACTGTTTTTTGATCGACAGTATGTACAGAATGATCACAAGAACCGAAAAACCGATATACAAGCCTCGTATCAGAGGACTATATCTTCCCATGATAAATATATTTGTAACAGCATATACCAAAAATACGGCTATGCTTGTGATCGTTGAAACCACTATTTCACAAAGCAGCGAAAGCAGATCAAGTCGTGAGGCAAGATCTCCTGCGCTGTACCTTTTGAAAAAGCTGATCGGAAGCGACAGCATACGCATCACAGACGCCGTCTGAACTCCGATACTCACCCGTGTTATCAGCCGCTGACGAATGATCATTCTTGACTGCCTGAAAATATAGCACGCAGCAGCTATTACCAGGAAGACTGCGCCGAGCAGGAACACCGCACTGCTGCTTCCAAAGTATAACACCTCGTTAAAAAGGCTGCTTGTGATATTGGGAACTATCAGAGACAGCGCTGCCTCCATTAACACAAACAAGAGCCAGAACACACTTTCGGGAAGAGAGATAAAGCTCGCTAAAAAACGAGTGAAAACAGAAAAACTAATACTTTTCTCGGGAAAAGGAATGTAAAAAAGCCGCGCTTCTTTTTTAAAGATATGACAGTTATTTTTTGTTATCGTTATGTATTTCTTTTTTACGCTGTCATAATATTTGTAACCCCTGAGGCCTTTAGGCACCAATGTTACAGGGATATTGTCACGCTCGATAAAAGCGATCATCACGCCGAAGGCGTCCTTGTACCAATCCCCCTCCAGAACCACAGAACGGTTCATGATCCCGTAGGTACTCACGGCATATTCGAGCTTACCGGCGAAATCCTTTACATTAAACGGATATCTCACCGGTCTTTTTCTGAAGCAACGGAGCATTTCGTCGATAGCCTTTTCTTGTATATGCTCGCTGCTTTTGTATTGCAGTCTGCCATCGGGAGCAAGCGTTTGAACAAGCTCGGTAATGGTATCTGACATTTCTTCGTTGTCATTTTGCAGCCGATAGTTTAATTGTGTTTCAAACCAATTCAAAGCATCTCACCGCCTATTCGTTTGCTACAAGAGCTTTATATAAGCCGCCCCGTGCGATAAGCTCATCGTGTGTGCCGCGCTCTTTAATTCTTCCCGCGTCCAGAACAAGTATCTCGTCACAATCTCTTATTGTGGAGAGTCGATGGGCAATAATTATGCAGGTCACACCTCTGTTCTTTATCGCATTTATTACCTTGTACTCGGTATTTGCATCAAGAGCGCTTGTCGCTTCGTCAAGTATCATGATAGTCGGATCGGCTGCCAATGCACGAGCGATCTCTACGCATTGCCGCTGACCGCCCGAGATGTTTTCTCCTCGAACCGTGAGCTTGCTGTTATACTCACCGTTTCTGTCCATTATTACCTCATGGATACCTGCGTCCTTTGCCGAAAGGATCATTTCAAAATCCTCGATCGATGTATCCCACATCTTAATATTCTCCGCTATGCTGCCCTCAAACAACGAAACATCCTGATCGACAATAGCAACAGAGCTTGTAAAAATATTCTTGGGGATATCGGATATGCTTTTGCCGTCGATCATGATCTCGCCGCTCCATGGAGTGTATAAGCCGGCGATCAGCTTGGCGACCGAGGATTTTCCGCAGCCCGAAGCACCGACTATCGCTATGCTTTTACCGACATTCACCTCAAAATCAATTTCGCTGATTATCGGAGGCTTAAGCCTTGAGTAACCGAAGGTAAGCCCCTTCACCTTGATATTGCCTCTCAGCTTTTCTGCGTTTTCCGTTACCTCATTATCTTCCTCGTTCGTCGGGTCCGATGTATTGTCATCGGTATATTCCATTACGTCATCTATGCGCTCCATTTGACTGCGCATCTCATATAGCTTTTGCCCCGACTCCACGATTTGATTTACGGGAGCTAAAAATAATGCCATGAGTCCCAAGAAAGCAGTCAATCCGCCGATGGTCAGAGAACCACGGGAGACAAACAGCGCTCCGAAAACAATTATCATGTATTTAGCTGTCGATGTAAACAAGGTCGTCAGACTGCCTAAATAAACATCAAGACGTGTTAATTCGATGGAACTGTTGTTATAAGCTGTCAAGGATCTCGACCATATTTCCGTCCATGTCATTTCAACATTGCTCGCTTTGAGCGATTCGATCATGTCTATTCCCGTAGCCAGAGTACTGTACAGCTTACCCTTTTCCATCATGATGATTCTGATAATGTTAAGTCTCCTTTTTGATGCGATCATCGTTACACCTATATTAAGGATAACAAATAACAGCACGATCAAAGTTAATGTAACTGAATAGCTCAGCATGATAAAAAGGTACACGCCCATCATTACAGAGCTTAAAAATATCGGGGCGATCGTTTGGATCAGAGTGAATGCGGCAGACTCATTCTCGGACTGCCTTTTTTGAATATCTCCTGCCATTCGCTGTGAAAAAAAGCTCATAGGCAGATGAAGGAGCTTCCAAATATATGATGAGCTTCCGACTATCGCCATTTTGCCTTCTATTTTCATCAAATAATGCGCTTTCAGCCACTCGCCGAATACTGCCGATACCGCAAGCAGTGCAAAAACTCCAATAAATTTCATCAAGCGAAGTGTTTGTTCATCACCGATTATCCAATCGGCGTAATATTCACCAAGCATAGAAGAAGCTATTCCGCAAAGCACACCTATTATGGAAAAAAGTATTATCAGAATAAGCTCTTTGATATCGCCTTTTAGTCTTTTCTTTGTGAAAGCCGCAAGACTTTTTCTGCTTCCGTCAGCAACAAACACTTCCGAAGGATCAAACATCAAACAGATACCCGTAAAGCTCTTGTCAAACACCTCAGCAGATACGGTATAATCTCCGTATGCGGGATCATTCAAATATACCTTGTCGCCCTTGAAACCCTTCAGCACTACAAAATGGTTCAAATTCCAATGAATGATACACGGAAAAACTCCCTGCTCCTTTAGAGCGTCCGGCTCAAGCTTATATCCCTTTGCCGCAAGTCCGTAGCTTCTCGCTGCCTTCAGAATATTCTTAGCCGTAGATCCGTCACGGGAAACATCGCAGTCCGTTCGGATCTTTTCTATCGGTATCCATTTACCGTAATACGCTAATATCATAGCCAGACAAGCCGCTCCGCATTCGGAGGCTTCCATTTGCATTATCACGGGCACTTTCGGAATACGAGAAGCTCTTATTTTGCTTTTCAAAACAAGTCCCCCTTATCATTTCGCAGTAGCGTCACGGTATACTATCGTAGAATAGATCCCGTCCGGCAGATCGGTCTGCCATTTGATCTCATATGCCCATTCAAACTCGTAAAAGCCGCCTAAATGAAGAATATACGGGTCGATATCGCCGCTAAGCTCGATAGGTCTCTCGGATATACTTAAAAGCTCTCCGCTGCCGTATATTTTAGTTGCATCTTCATTCTCGGCAACACGCACAGCTATCTCGTCTCGGGAGCTTTTAATATCGTCATAATCTTTTTCACTTATATAACAAGTCAGCACCCCGTTTTTCGATTCTCCGGCTGTAGTAACAAGCAAAGAATTATTCGAGAAATTCACCCATAGTATTATGCCTAAGATCGCTAAAATGGTGATCAGAACAACAGGCCAAACATGAAAGCGTATAACCTTGATGTATTCGTTCATATTCTCGGGTGTAGATATCTTTTTTACTGTATTCTCTCTGAATAGCTTTTCCTTCATATCAAATAACACCTGCTTCTTTAGGAGTCACTGTTTAAAGCTGTGACTTCTTAGGAATAATAATTGTGGCTGTCGTTCCTTTCCCCTGCTGTGATTCGATCTTAAGAGTTCCTCCGCATATTTTTTGAAGTCTGTCCCTTACATTGGATATCCCGATATGAGAATGTCCGTCGCTGACGATCGAGTCAGGATTGAAGCCTTTGCCGTTATCCCGAACAGACACCTCAAAATGATCCGGATACTCCTTTGTCGAAACACAAACCCAACCTCTGCCGCCGGGATTTTTTCTGACGCCGTGGCGAACTGCGTTTTCCGCAAGCGGTTCGAGCGTTAAGGGCGGAATAGTAAAGTCGGTACAGGTTATATCATATTTCACCTCAAGTGCGTCTGCAAAGCGAATGCTTTCGATATCAAGATATAGCTGTGTATGTGAAAGCTCCCGCTCAAACGCAACCTCATTTTCCCGTAGCATTGAGTCCATATTTCCCCGCAGATATCGTGCGAATTTTCCGGTTGTTTCCTTTGCAACTTTCGGATCGCTGTCGCATAATTCCTCGATCGCCGCCAATGAATTATACAGAAAATGCGGTTTTATCTGACTCATCATGATCTGTATGCGCTGCTGTGCTTTGAGATCTCTCTCGTGCGCTCTCACAAATTGTAAATGCAGCCATATATAGTAGAAAACACAGCATGTGACCATTGCGATAGTCAAATACTCGATTGGCTGACGCTCGGAATGTATATTAGCGTCCATAATTGCTGACGCAACAATAGCAGCAACGATCATCAATGGTATCAGCATATCATGCAGTCCGTTTTGTTTATACTTCTGTATTGTAAGAATGAGAAGATACAGAAGAAGGAGCATGCTCACCACAAAGCAGAGATCCTTGAGCGGTCCGCCTACGTAGTGATTATCACCGGTGATAACAAAGCAAAGCCGGCAAAAATATGAAGTCATATGGATAACGGCGTTTATTATTACAAGTGCCCAGCACACTTTATAATTCTTTTTTGGTTCAACGATATGACAAAAAAGAACTATTATAAGTGGACGAATAATGTATCCGGCAACAGCAAGTGAAGTTCTCAGATACTTATGCGGCTCACCCTGAGCGATCAACTCTTCGCCGTAGTTTTGTATAATTAAAGCGAAAGCCAACCCAATATTAATGAAAAGAAGCCTTCTTTGTTTCTTATCGAGATATTCATCCGAGCCTACTGCAAGACACAATCCGATAAGCTGCAGAAAAAGAGCAAGTGCTATTGATGTTTGGGAAACTGTTATCTGACCCACTCAGATCCCTCCATAACCCGTTGTTTTTATTAAAGCAATACCAATAAAAGTTAATCATCCGATTTCATTTCATCTATCTTTTTTCTGTAAAGATAAGCCTCGGTAAACGACGCCCAACTGAACTCATTCATATATTCACCTTGATATAAATTGATCGAGTATGTGTCTCCTTCAAAGAACCGATACAGATCGCATTCTACCTTTTCGGGGCATAATCTCATAGTTCCTCTTTTCATCTCAACGATATCCGACACATCATACTCCCTGAGTGTGTCCATCAGGCTGCGTATTATAACATCGAGCTGCTTTTGGATAGATCTGTTATACGGAACATCTCCGAACAAGATCTGTGCCATCTGCGCCCTTTTGACGCTGCTGCCCTGCCTGTCCACAAGATATGCGAGCAGCTCCTTTGACTTCGTTCTGTGAAACGATACTGTCTGTCCGTAAACAACAAGTCTGAAATCGGTAAATGTTATTATATTTACTCTGTATCGACCGCGAGCGTAGTTTTTGTTTTTGAGAGCATAGCTTATCTCGGCATCTAAGCGCTCAAAAATGACCGGTTTCAATATATATCCCGACGCCTTTAAGTCAAACGCATCTACTGCATACTTTGAATATGCCGTCGTAAAGATAATTGATGTTCCCGGCGATCTATCCTTGATCTTCGCTGCCAGCATAAGCCCATCTATTTCAGGCATTTCAATGTCAAGCAAAGCTATTTCCGCAGTATTGTTATCAAACCATTCAAGCGCCTTCAGAGGATCGCCGAACGATTCTACATCAGGCTTCATTGGCAGCGAATTGCACAGCTTTACTATTCTATTTAAGATCAAAGGTTCGTCGTCCAAACATACTATTTTCACATATCTCACCTCTTTCGCATACTCAAATAAAGTATACACTATGCTGTCCAACAAAAACCAGACAAAACACAAGCATTTTCGATGTCATCTTTGTAACATTTAATTACAACACTGTAATTAAATTGCTCTTATTTAAACAATGCAATGTATATTTACAAATAAAAAAGCTCTTTTCAGCAGTCCGATACTACTGAAAAGAACTTTTTTGTTGTTTATGCCGTGATAAAACTATACCAAAATTATCTGCCCATGTGATGTATTCCCCTCGATACGAGTTGAAAGTATCGGTATCTCCGTCTAAATATCGATACAGATCGCAATATATCTTTTCCGGACGGATCCTCAAGGACGCATTTTTTAATTCTAATATATCGCCGATCCTGTACTGTTCAAGCGTGCTTTGCAGACTGCGTATGATAACATCAAGATACTCCTTCTTTTTGTTGTCATAAAGCTCATCCTCCCACAAAACAGCAGAAAGCATCGGTCTTTTCACGCTGCCGCCCTGTCTGTCAACAAGATATGCAAGCAGTTCCTTGGCTTTTGAACGTGAAAAGATCATGCGCTCTCCGTCTACAAACACATCAAAATCACCGAATGTTTTAACCACTATGTGTTCCTTGGGCTGTATTACTTTATGAGATATAGCGTCCTCTATTTCCGCTTCAAGTCTCCTTTTGTTTATTGGTTTTAGCAAATAGGCGCTTGCGTGCTGCTCAAACGCTTCAACAGCGTACTGATCGTCGCCGGTAACAAAAATAACCGAAATATCAGGGCAAACCGATCTGATATGCGCCGCAAGCTGAAGTCCGTTCATTTTCGGCATATTGATATCGAGTAAAGCAATATCTGCGGAATTGTTTTCTGTCCACTTCATCGCCGAGCCCGGATCAAGAAATCCCCTTACTTCGTCTATCTGAGGAAGCTCCTCGCACATTTTAACTATAGATCCAAGAAATATTGAGTCATCATCAACACAAATGATCTTCAAGCTTTTTCCTCCGTTTCAGCTATGCAAGTAAGATACAGTTCCATCGCCTATAATCAACAGCGTAATGCTTATATATTCTTGTTTGCAAAATCGCGCGCTTCGTTGAGATCAATTCCGAGAGCATCTGCCTTGTTGATGGTTATTTTGCAGCCGTCCTTTACCCTCTGCATGATAAGCTTCATGACAGCCTCATTCACTGCAACACACCCTCCTGTGTAAGGCTTAACAAGGCTCATGCAGTGGAAGAAGAAAGCCGCCCCCTCGCCGGGCGTGCACTCGCTGTTGTAGCCCATGTTCAGACAATACTGATACTCATAAGTGTAATCAATAAGATGCTCGCATGCCTCGGGGTCAAGTCCGGGAACATCACCGATCTTGACAAATTCGTTGAAATGCATTCCCTCGCGCATATCGCCCGACCAATAGTCGTCCTCGGTCACCTTCGTATATTCCATCTGACAGCCGGGATCGTCCGCAATGCCAAAAGCCTTATCTATTGTAAAGGTGCCTATCGGTGTGACGGCGTGATAGCTGTCCGCCTTGCCCATACCCTCAAGTCCGATATAGCCGGGAGCCTGAAGTATCATCTTCCAGTTGCCGTCCTCGTCTTTTTCGTGCATGCTGACATAGCAGGTGGTCTCGCCCACGCCTGCTACAACGATGAGCTGATCGCAGTCCTTTGCCGCATCAAGCTTTTTGAACCATTCGGGGGAATCAACGGGTTTTTGATTCTGGATCGACAGGTCGTTTTCACTTGTGGCAGCGGTCTGCCCCGCTGTATCTGCGTTCACTGCGGCATTGTCAGCAGACATAGTGTCAGACTTGCCGCATGAAGTCAGCATCGCTGCGGCTATAGCGATCGCTGCAACAAGACTTACAGTTCTTTTTATATTTTTCATTATGTATCCATCCTTTCATTCTGTACATGTCCACTAAAAAAATATACTGACCATTATGGTCACGCTCCTTATATATTTTATAAGGATCTCATTCATAATACCATAAATCGTCCCGGTTTTCAAGTAATACCACGGCGCACAAGCGTGCGCGGGCAGTACGCGTTTCAGCTTTGTACATATTTTCACTTTGCTCCCGCGCCTCTAATTATTTGTATAGGTCAAATACGTGATATTATGTAGATCTTTTTTCTGCCCACTATAATTTTACACTAACACGGCAAATATGTTATCAAAGAACGATTTCATATACTTTTTCATTCGGCTTATCGGATAAACCTGCCTTCGTTTTCTTTTGAATTATAGCCTGCGAGGTGGGGTCGATCTTTCTGTCAAATGGATCTGTATCACCCGTATATCGAAGAATAAGCTTTATCTCATCGTTGTCGCCGGACACCTCAAGCTCAAAAGAGAAATCGTCGTCTTCATATGCCGGAACGATATAGCTTGTAAAAATTTCATCAAGAACAAGCAGGCAGGAGTTGAGCTGTTTTCTGCTCATAAATCGGCTTCGGCAGAATTCTTCCATTGAGGCTGTCATTCCTATAAAGTCATATCCACACTTGGTGCAATCCCAGCTCCAGCGTGTGATCTTCAGGACAAAGCTGCGTGTTTTCTCCCGCTTTGGCTTTTCAAAGATCTCAGCAGGCGTACCCTGCTCATAGATCACTCCCTCGTCCATATACAAGACCTTTGACGCAATGTCTTTGACAAGCTGCATTTCGTGAGTAACTATCAGCATCGTCATTCCGTCGTCGGCAAGCTTTCGGATAACATTCTTGACCTCGGAAACCATGGTCGGGTCGAGTGCGCTTGTCGGCTCGTCGAAAAGCATTATTTCAGGGTGCATAGCCAAAGCACGAGCGATAGCCGCACGCTGCTTCTGACCGCCCGAAAGCTCATCGGGCATATTGTTTGCCTTGATTTCAAGTCCTACCCTTCTGAGCTGCTTTAACGCCTCTTCCCTTGCCTCCGGCTCTGGTTTGCCGAGCAGATCGGTCTGCGGCATTATGATGTTGTCGATTATGCTTTTATGTCCGAACAGATTGAAGGACTGAAATACCATTCCGACCTTTTTCCGAAGTGAAGGAATGTCAACACCCTTTTCGCACACATTTACTCCATCAATGATTATCTCACCCGAGGTCGGTGTTTCAAGGCGGTTAATGCAGCGTATCAGCGTTGATTTACCGGTGCCCGAAGGACCTATCAGGCAGACCACATCACCCTTTTCGGCTGTAAAATCGACGCCACCCAGCGGAGTTACATCTCCGAATTCTTTTCTTAATCCTTTGATCTCTATAAAGCTCATGCTGCGTTCCTCCTTCTGTTGCCTGTAACAATGGCATTTCCTGCATCGATAACAACGGTGATAAGCCATGTGAGCAGGAAGTAAATAATTGCGACAATAAGAAGCGGGAAGAATGCTTCAAGAGTATGTCCTCTGATGATATCGCCCGATCTTGTGAGATCGACTACCGCAACGTAACCGACAACGGAGGTCTCTTTGACGAGCAGCGCAAACTGCGTTTTGAGCAATGGGAAATATATCTTTCTCGCTTGAGGAAGAATAACGCGGCGGTATGCCTTTTTTTCAGTGTAGCCGAGGGCGAGCGCACCTTCAAGCTGCCCTTTGTCTATCGCGTCGACCGCATTCGTTATCAGTGCATATGCTTTGGGCGCAAATATGATCGAGAATCCGACTATTGCCACAAATGCACCCGGCAGCTCGGACGACGCAAACACAACATAGTATAATATCATGAGGATAACGACCACCGGAAGTCCTGCGACAAGGCGGCAGTAAACGGATAGGAATACATTTATGGGCTTTTTGTTTTTTCGTTTAAGCGCTTCCATTCCGAAAGCAAGAAGCAAACCGATGATACCCGACGCGACAGAAATAACGATTGTCGTACCCAAGCCCGAGAAAATGAGCTTATAACGACCATCGGTGACAAGAGCGTCCTTGAGCTTATCGGTAAAGTCTCCGAAAATGCTGTATCTGTTTGAGGCACCTTTCTCGGAGCGTACAATAAACACAAACGCAGTATCGTAATACGCTACAAAATCCAAAGCCTTTTTGCGCTCATCGGTAATTATAAGAGAGCCGGCGCACATATCCGCCTTGCCGGATTCAACGGAGGGTATCAGGGAAGAAAAATCCATCGGTAAAAACTCGACCTTATAATCGATCTGCTTTGCCATAAGCAGTATTATCTCGGCTTCAAGACCGAGTATCTGACCGTCGGAGCCGACATAGCAGGCGGGCTGCATACTGTCGCCTACCGCAACGCGCACAGTTCCTTTTTTTCCCTCCCAATCGACCTCCGGCATAATTTTTGCGCTGTCGTCAGCGCCTGTCCATTTATCCCAGATCGCATCAACGTCCTTCGGGTCTATGCTGTCAAACGCGCTCTGCCATAAGGCGATATCGTCATAACTTTTGGAAAAGCCTATGCCGAACTGCGCTTCCTTCAGCGGCTCTGGAAACATAGCAAGCTCAGGGTCTTTATTGGTGAACATATCCACGATCATGGTATTGAGCAGACCTGCGTCTGTCTTTTTCGTTTTCAGAGCCATGACCAGTTCAGATGCGTTTGCATAATAAGAAAAATCCTTAAGATCCGGCACCTTGGAGCTTATCAAGTCCTCAAAAGGCGCGCCTGTCAGCATTGAGATGGTTTTTCCGTTCAGATCGTCAAAGCTTTTGTACTCGGGCTTCGGTGTATTTTGTTCCTCGGCAGCAGACGACTGAAGTGTAAATACCGCGGCAAAAGTCAGGACTGCTGTCAATAATGCGAGAATTCTTTTCATTGTTTCAAATTCCTTTTTGGGCAGATAATTAGTTGTACCAACAGGTTAAGTTTTAGGTAAAAATATTTTTTCGGTCAAATTCCTATATTCAATATAAATCAAAGTATTATATACATTGGTCTGCTATTTTTTATACTCAATGTATTTTGTCTTAAGGTTTTTAATAAGCAACAGCCGCACCGTTCCCACTCATCGTGAGCAAGAACGGCGCGTTTATAAACAGCTTGCTGGTATACCACAATACCCGATGTCTGCGGGCAGGCTCGTCCCGACCATAGTCAGCGCTACTATAGAAGCAGCTATTTGTTTGAACTTTCTTCTTCTCATAATTTTCCTCCTTTGATCACAAAGCATACCCTATAGGACACGCTGTATTACCGTACTTCTACCGCATATCGAACCTCGATTGTACATATAATATACACTATGCCGTCCAACAAAAATCAGACAATATACCGGCAATTCTGATGATAATATTGTAATATATAGTTACAGTTTTGTAACTATATATTATTATTCAAACTTCATGCAGCCAATGATCTCAGTGCATAACTTAAAGAAACGCTCTTTCAGCAGTCCGATAATACCGAAAGAGCGTTTTTGTTGTTTATGTAGTGATAAAACATATTAATACCATTAGAAGCAGATATTCCAAGCATTATTAAACTAAAGTTCTCAAAAAAACAATCCAGTAAATGAGCTTTTTTATGTGTTCTTCAGACTTTATCTTAATTTATAAATACTATACAAGCAAGGTGTCACTTTTTTCGAGTAATCGTTTCAGAGTGTCACTTTTTTGAGTAAATCGTTTCAGGGTGTCACTTTTTTCGGGTAATCGTTTCAGGGTGTCACTTTTTTCGAGTAATCGTTTCAGAGTGTCATTTTTCCCGAGTAAATCGTTTCTGGGTGTCACTTTTTTGAGCAAATCGTTTCATCGTTGGTGTCATTTTTTTCGGCAAATCGTTTCAAGGGTGTCAGATTATATCCATAGTATAAGGAAGATTTGCAGCAAAGCACAGCCCTTGTACTTCTCGTTTGACAGCATTCTGCGAACAGTCCCCTGACACCATTTATCCTTGCCTTTTGGTGACTTAATTCCCCGCTCCGTTAACTCCTTCGCTATTGCGGTAGGCGTCATACCCTCAAGGAAAAGTGAGAAAATCAGTCTGACAGTTTTCGCTTCTTCGTGGTTAACAACAACTTCACCGTTTGGTCCCCTGTCAAAGCCGAGAACAGTCGAATATGCAAAGCTGACTTTTCCGTCTGCAAAGCGTTTTCTGTGTCCCCAAGTGACATTCTCGGAGATTGATCTGCTCTCTTCCTGAGCTATACTCGACATAATTGTGATAAGT
>OMYH01000075.1 GCA_900315255.1 uncultured Eubacteriales bacterium
TACCTCAATGCCCCATTCCTCGATCAGAGAATCTATATTCGGAGTATCAAGCAGCTCTCCCGAGGGCAGATACATAAGCTGTTTTCCGTATTCGCCGCCGTTCAGCAGGTAATCGGAAATGCTGTCAACGAACTTTTCGTCAAGATCAACCGACGGAGCAAACAGAACGAGGATCTGCGTATCTTCGGGTATCGCTCCGAACGCAGGCGACATTTCGTCTGTTTCAAAGCCGTTTGATTCGAGATAATTCTTGAAGTATGTGTAATCCTCGCTGTTAATATCCGAAACAAACGTTACCTTCGGCTTGTCGTCAAGCGTTACATAGAGTATTGCGGAAGTTATCGCTTCTTCTACCTTAGAGCCTGCGATATAGTAATTATATGTGTTATAATCCATCTGAACATCAAACATATCGTTTTCTTTGATATATTTGTAGCCCTTGTCACTCTCTACTATCACTCCGTAGTAGCTGAGAGTTTCATCGGGGTATTTGCTGCTGAATGTCGGGTTTGACGCCATATCGACATATTCGAGAGTGATCTTGTCTGATTTATTCTCATACTCATGCAGCAGTGAATTCGCCTGAATATAATACTCTCCGCCCTCTTTATATGCCTTCTCATCGGAAAGAACTGTAATCTTTATATTATCCTTCAGGCTCGGAAGGTATTCAAGAGTTTCTTTTGAAAGCTCAAAGCTGTCTTTGCCCGTGGTGTCTATCGTTAAAGCAGGTATCTTTTCGGTAAGTGTCACAGCGATAAAGTTCACCAGTACCATTGCCGCAATAAAGAGAACCACAAGCACGATCGAGAACCAGCCTCTCCTGAACGCTCTCGCCTTAAGCTCACGCTTTGATCTTCGGGCGCTCTTTTTTGCCGCTTTTTTCTCGGATCTCTTATCGTCCTTTTTTGTATCTTTCCTGCTGTCCTTTTTATCTGACGCCGGGGCTTCCTCTTCTTTTTCCTTTTCTGTATCCTTGCTGTCCTCTGTATCCTTCTCCGCTGTTTCGGTATTTTCTTCTAAGACTGCCTCGTCAGAGCCGTCTGTCGCTTCTTCCGTATCAAGCTCTTCTGTCTTTTCGATCTCATTCAGTTCGGGATCGTTTTCTTCCGCCTTGCCCAAAGAGAGCTTCTTCTCTGTATCCTCGGCGCTTTTCTTAATATCCTTGCTCATAGTCTGATCCCCTCCTTAGCTCCAGCGTTTTTTCTCGATAACACGAATTGTCAGGAATATGAACAACGCTATTACCGACAGGAAAAATATCACATCGGACAGGCTGAACAGTCCGACAGTAAAATTCTGATAGTGCGACATAAACGACAGCTTCTGGAAAAGATTCGACACAAACGCTATCGGGATAGCCTTTGCCACATTGTCGATAAGGTAGATGAACAAGCCTACCGCAAAGCCCGTGATCGCAGCTATCATCTGACTTTCCGTAAGAGAGGATAAGAACAGATTAATTGCAATTATTGCGCTGCTCAAAATGAACAGTCCGACAAAATTGCATAGGATAACCGCCCAGTTGGGCGTTACAAAGAAAGACAGCGTAAAACCGAAGATCAGATAAACTGACATACAAACAAGATTCAGTATACACGCAGAGAAAAACTTTCCCAGAACTATCCCGAGTATACTGACGGGGGACGTCAGCAGCGCCTGATCCGTTTTAAGACGCTTTTCGTCGCTGAGCAGCTTCATGCACATTATCGGCGTAAGCAGGATCGTCACAAGAAACATATTTGTAAAAACGTATGTAAGGTTGGACGTATCGTTCGTCAGGCATACTACCGTGAAAAACAGTCCCGAAAAGAACATGAATATTGCCATCACAACATAAGCGATCGGCGAGCAGAAATAAGAGTACAGCTCTCTCTTGATAATTGCGCCCATTATTTGTCCCCTTCCTTTCTTGATGAATACTTTGTATCTGAGGTAAGCCTGAGGAATGCCTCTTCAAGAGTAATGTTATCGCTTTTCAGCCCGAGTATCGGAATGCCCGCCTCCGCAAATGCAAAGAACAGCTTTTTCCTGATGTCGGTATCCTCCTTTGCGTCAACAGAGAATTCATAAACTCCTTCGGAGCTCTCTCTCTCCGTCTTGACGCTCTTGACATCAGGCAGAGTCGAGAGAATGTCCAATATTTTTGATTTATTCCCCTCCGCCTCGACAAGCAGTCTGTTGGCTTTGGTGAGCTTCTGTGAAAGTCCCTCTGTGGTTTCATCTGCCACAACTCTGCCGTTGCTGATGATCACCACTCTGTCGCAGATCGCCTGCACCTCTGACAGAATGTGAGAGGACAGGATAACGGTGTGCTTCTGACCCAGATTTTTCACAAGATTCCTGATCTCGATGATCTGCTTCGGGTCAAGACCGACAGTCGGTTCGTCAAGAATAAGCACGGGCGGATTGCCGAGCAGCGCCTGCGCAAGACCGACTCTCTGTTTGTAGCCCTTTGACAGATTCTTGATGAGCCTGTGTGTCACCGAGCTTATCTTCACAAGGCGGCACACCTCTTCGATATGCTCCTCTTTGTCCAGCTTGACCTTTTTGAGGTCAAACATGAATTCAAGATACTTCTGAACCGTCATATCGAGATAAAGCGGCGGTATTTCGGGCAGATAGCCGATCCTGCTCTTTACTCCCTTGGGATCGTCAAGTATCTCACAGCCGTCGACCGTGACGGTACCGCTCGATGATGACAGATATCCCGTAATGATATTCATAGTGGTTGATTTTCCTGCGCCGTTGGGACCCAGAAAACCGAGTATCTCTCCGCTCTCAACGGTAAAGCTGACATTATCGACCGCTTTGGTATTCCCATAGCATTTCGTAATGTTTTTTACCTCTATCATACTGTTTCACTCCTTGTTGATTTATCTAAGGAACCACTGAATAAATCATGCCCTATGGGCACTCTATTTAATCAGTGTTTCCCTAATTCCTGCACTGTATCCAGCCTTTCTATTATCCAACATAATTATTAATAGAGTATGAATTGCAGCGGTATATACAGTGAAAAAGAATTTTTTATTATGATCATTTATACATATCAATTATATTGCAGCTGCTTTAAAACAAGCTTAAAATCTGCACGATACGAATTCTCATTTAAACAACTCGCCGAACCTGCCCTCTTCGATATGCGGAAAGGCTTTTCTGATACGGCGGCTTATACGCACCGCCTCTTTGGAATACTGTCTAAAATTTTCTTTTAGCTGTTCATACTCGGCTCTCTTACCGTCCAGCGTTTCTTTCATCTGCTGTTCTTTTTCGGTGAGCTTCTCTTTGAGCTGTTCGCTGTGTTCCATTGCTTCAAGCGTCTTGTCGCTCAGACTCTCTCCGATCTTCTCCGAAATGTGTTCGAGAGCGTTCCTTATCTCCTCCGAGGAACGAATATATCTGCGTATCTTCATCACGTTGATCATCGTGACGGTAATGTCCGCTGCAAACACGGCAGAACACACGATCAGCGCAAGAATAAGTATCCCCTGAGGGATCAACCTCACCACCGCCATTATCGAAGGGTGAACGACGTCTATTACCAGCACGCACGCAACGCCCCACATGATAGAGAATTTCAGGCAGATATATCCCTTCAGATTGAACGGCTCTTCGCTGTAATCCCACCATTTCTCGTTGAACAAGCGTTCCAGAATGAATCCTCCGATCAGTTCTATCAGAGAAGTAAACAACATAGACGCTATAAAAAGCAATCCCCAGTAGTCCTTTATCGGTTCGAGGAACATCACAACCGACAGCACGCCCAGTCCGTATATCGGACATACCGGACCTATCATAAATCCTCTGTTGACAAATTTTCCGTGTCTGAGCGTAGCGTATACTACCTCGGTACACCACCCGATAAAAGCGTAAATAAAGAAAACAGACAATGCTTCGGGAAGGGTATAATTTTCAAAAAAACTCATATTATTATCACCCTGTAAGAAAGCCCTCATAGTAGAGAGGGCTGATCTATTCTGACTTATTGATGACTCTTGACGTACTTCTTTATAGCCTCAAAGCTCTCGGCGCTGATTATATGCTCCATACGGCAGGCGTCCTCAGCCGCTACCTTCGGATCTACACCTATGTCTGAAAGCCATTCCGAAATAAACGTATGACGTTCATATATCCTCTCGGCTATCTCCCTGCCCGGCTCGGCAAGCTCAATGAAACCCTTTGAGCTGACCTCTATATACCCGTTTTCACGAAGATTTTTCATCGCTATGCTGACGCTCGGCTTAGAAAAGTTAAGCTCGTTGGCTATGTCTATGGAACGCACCATTCCCTTTTTGTTTTTCAGAATAAGTATCGTTTCTAGATAATTTTCTGCTGACTCCTGTATTTTCACAACTATCACCAACCTTTTTAAGCTTTGTTCTTCTCTGCCCTTGCACTGATGATCTCCTCAAGCTGTCCTTTTGTGAATCTGTGATTCTTATTGCAGAAATGACAGTTGGCAACCGCATAGCCCTTTTCGTCTGCAAGAGAGCGTATCTCATCATCGGTAAGCTTTGATATTGCCATGACCACTCTTTCTCTGCTGCAGCCGCAGTAATACTCTATCGGCTGTTCGTCAAGCACCTCGACTTCAAACCCGTTGAGAGCCGTTTTGCATATATCAAGTATAGACATACCCTTTGCCAGCATTGTGGTAACAGGCTCGAGCTTGGATATGTTGTTTTCTATTTTTGTTATGGTTTCATCGTCAGCCCCGGGCAGAAGCTGGATCAGCAGACCGCCTGCAAGCAGAACCTCTCCGTCGTCCTTATTGACAAGCACACCGAGAGCGCACACTGTGGGTATTTGCTCGCTTGTTGCGTAATATCCTGTGATATCCTCTGCGATCTCTCCCGAAACCAGATTACACACGCCGATATACGGCTCACCCGTACCGTAATCACGCATAACGTTTATAACGCCGTCCTTGCCGACAGCCTTTGCGACATTGATTTTTCCGCTCGGATAATACTCCGTTTCGGTCTGAGGGTGTTCAACGTAGCCCTTGCAGTTGCCCATGCTGTCCGACACGGCAACAACAGCTCCAAGAGGACCGCCGCCGTTGATCCTGAGTGTGACAGACGCATTCTTTTGCTTTAACATTACTCCCATGATAGACGAAGCCGTAAGCAGCCTGCCCAGCGCCGCAGTTGCCACGCTCGATGTGTGATGAAGCTTTTTGCCCATATGTACTATATTTGTCGTATCTGCAGCGATCGCTATCACTGCGCCGTCCGAAGTGATACATCTGATCAGCTTATCCTGCTTCCTGACGGCATCGTCCTGCGCATATATATCCTGAATATTATCCTTATCCATATTATAGATCCTTTCACCGTTATTGTTGTTTTTTCCTGGCCGCAAATGTCATTCTCTGAGTATCGCTACGGGGGCTTTCAAAGGTCATGTCTTCATACACCGCAAGAACCTCAAAGCCGCTTTCCGTGAGCATTTCACGAATATCTTCTTCGCTGTAGGCATATTCACGGAAGCTTTCGCTCTCTCTGTAATACATATCCCCTTCGGGAATAAAGAAATCAAGCTCTATCTTCACCTTATGCTGCCCTTCGCTGTATGTATTCTGCCACACGCAGTATACCTTGTCGGTATCATACACGAATGTATTATTGCCGAGTATCTTCTCGTGCTTGTATATGGTATTGACGTCAAACACAAAGAGTCCGCCCTCGTCCATATAATATGATACCCTGTCAAACGTCTGACGGACATTGTCACGTCCTTCGAGATGACTGATACTGTCAAGCGTACATATGCACGTATCTATCGTACCGTACAGCGTGAGCGACTGCATTTTCTGCCTGAGGAACAATATATCAAGCTCGTTCTCTGCGGCCTTCATCTGAGCCTCGGTCAGCATTTCTGCGGACATATCCGCTCCGAAAATATCTATGCCTCGCTTTTTAAGTTCAAGCGTCAGACTGCCCGTACCGCACGCCATATCGAGAGTACAGCCGGGTTCATGACCGAAACGCTCAAACAAGCTGCACAGATAGTCTGCTTTTGCTTTATAATCGACATTCTGAGTTAAATTATCGTAGAATTCTGCAAACACACCGTAAGACATTACTCGTGTTCCTTCTGTTCCATGTTTTTAAGACGCTCAAACACAAGCGCATATCCGTCGCAGCTTGTGTAATTAAGAGAGCGGTTCACACGGCTGATCGTTGCCGTCGAAGCGCCTGTTTCAGCCACGATCTTGCTGTATACAGTCTTTTCACTGAGCATTTTTGCCACCATAAGCCGCTGCGACATAGCTTTAAGCTCGGGAATAGTACAAAGATCCTCAAAGAATTTGCGGCAGTCCTCTACCGTTTCAAGTGTCGTTATTGCTTTAAAAAGAAAAGCCAGGCTTTCTTCATTCAGATTAGCATTCATTGATAAAATCTCCTGTTATTAATTATCTTTATCGGTTTACGCACGTATTAACGCACTAAAACACAGTATAATGATTTTATCACATAAAAGTTAAAAAGTAAAGGGTTTAAGAAAAAAACTTGAAAGTATTGCATATTTTGTCCAAATTGTATACAATAGTAATAGAGAAGTAACAGAGAAAAACAAAGTGAGGGAAAGCAATGGAAAACATTCTATTTATAAATTCATGTATCCGTTCGGACGATATCTCGAGAACATACCGCCTGTGCAGAGGATTTCTCGACAAATACATCGAGCAGCACGACGATACGACTGTGACCGAGATCGTACTTGCCGACTCCGGGCTTGCGTGTTTTACACAAGCCGATGTTGACAGACGAAGCGCCGCGATCCTTACAAAAGACTATGACGATCCGATATTCGATCACGCAAAGCAGTTTGCCAATGCAGACAAGATCGTTATCGGCGCTCCGCTGTGGGATCTGTCATTTCCCTCGGTACTGAAGGTATATATCGAGCACATCTGTGCAAATACCGTTACATTTGCATATGAAAACAATATGCCCGTAGGTTTGTCTAAGTTTTCAAAACTGCTCTATATCAGCACCTGCGGCGGATTTATCGGAGATAAAGACTACGGAGCGGATTACATCAAAGGGATCTGCGGATTTCTGGGGCAAGGCGAATTCATGAGTGTGAACGCACAGGGACTTGACGTGGAAGGCATAGATGTTGATACCGTTTTAAGCGGCGCACAGGAGAGGCTCGCCCTTCTTGCGAAGGTATTCTGAGATAATACGGTACGACAAGCATACTGATACGGACAGGTTGCGCATATTTATTTATCCTTTAACCGACCGTATGCTTTACAAGAATATTCAGCCCGATCAGGATCAGTATAATACCGCCTGCAATGGAAGCGTATTTCTCAAACTTGGCGCCGAACAGATAACCTGTACAAACGCCGACATAGGAGATCAGAAAGGTTGTACAGCCGATAACAAGAGATGACGCAATGACATTTATATTAAGAAACGCAAGAGTAACACCCGCCGCAAGAGCGTCAATGCTTGTGGCAGCAGAGAGGAACACAAGCTCCTTTAAGTCAAGGCTATCCGAAAGCTTTATTTCGGGACTATTGTCACAACATGAGTCATAGATCATTTTTCCGCCGATATAAGAAAGCAAGGCGAAGGCTATCCAATGGTCGAAGGCGGAGATGTATTCTCTCATGCGGTCACCTATGAACCACCCAAGAAGCGGCATAAGCATCTGTGCTGCGCCGAAGCAGCAGCTTATGATCGCCGTATATAAAGGACTCCATTTTTTCATTGAGATCCCCTTACAAAGCGACGCCGCAAATGCGTCCATCGACAAGCCTACTCCCAAAAGGATTATTCCTGCTATACCCATGTTTTATACCTCCCGGATCTATTTACAACATTGTATTCACATATCCTTTTTGGTATGCCATGAATCCCCCCCCTAAGGACAATAGTTTAAAAGGGATTCATGGAAAAAACCCTGATTCTATGCGGGTCTATCCATAAATCCCATGATGGGATTTATGGCGGGCGTTTGCCTGTGGCATACTACTTAAAACTGAAAACTTAAAACTTAAGATTTAAAAAATGTGCGTGTTCAAGCTGCGTTCGGTTATTTTTGATACGAACTATAATAGAGTATTTTAAATGTTATACTATCACAGTCCGCTGCGAGTTCAGAGTCAGAACCACAATAAACTATGAATGCGTAACACCTGCAGGCGTTTGCCTGCCGCCATGAATCCCATTTATATCTCCATGAATCCCATATAACTTACAGTCCTTAGGGGGAGGTGAGACTCATGTGTTGACTAAGTGTGTAATTCTAAAGTAGAATATAAATTAAAGGCTGTAATGACAAAACAAAGCATAGTCTTCTCCTTGAGGAGAAGATGTCACGCAGTGACAGATGAGGTGTATGCGTTAGCATTTGATTTTACTCCTGTTGTTGCTCGCCGACCCCCTTCATGATTGTCGATAAGAAATAAACTTATTGTGCGGCAAAGACTATCGGTAATAATAAAGTCAGACGGAATTTGCCCGTCGGCGCTTGCCGACCCCCTCATCCGACGGCTAAAGCCGCCACCTTCTCCCGAGGGAGAAGGCTATTATGCGGAAAGGTCTATTGTTAACAATAAAGCAGGACGGAATTTGCCCGTCG
>OMYH01000078.1 GCA_900315255.1 uncultured Eubacteriales bacterium
TTGATTTGTCGCAATTTCAAGTATACCACAGGTGGAGCTTCGTGGCTTTTTTATTTTGTTTTAGGCGGCTCTTTTACCCACGAGTAGGGGTGATGAGCCTTATTTCTTCAAAAATCTATCCACAATATACTTGTGAGCGTTATTCTCTATCGTATCGTCAAGCGGCGCAAGCTCTGTCGATAATCCTCTCTGCTCCAACATCAGCTTAATGATATGATCGGCAAGCTTCGGGTTTTTCGGCAAAAGCGAGCCGTGCAGATACGTTGCTATCACGTTCTTATACAACACGCCTTCATAGCCGTCTTTGCCGTTGTTTCCGCTGCCGTAGAGAACCTTGCCGAGTGGTGTGTGGTCGTTTATATATGTTCTGCCGCCGTGGTTCTCAAAGCCGACGATAGTTCCGAATTCCTCGTTTTCAAGCACAACATCGCTGATAAGCCGTGTTGAGCCTATCTCCGTCTGAATATTGAGTATCTCCAGTCCCTGTATTGTTTCTTTTTCGAGCTTGTAGTAGCTGCCGAGCAGCTGATAGCCGCCGCACACCGCAGCAAGAACTCCTCCGTCCTCAACATATGATGTAAGCTCCTTTTTCATGGACATCAGCTTGTCACGAACGAGCAACTGCTCTCTGTCAGAACCGCCGCCTAAGAATACAAGATCATAATCGGTGAAGCTTATTTTTTCATTTCCGTAGATCGAATCCGTCTGAACCTCGATATTTCTCCACTCACATCGTTTTGTAAGCGTTGTTATGTTGCCTATATCACCATAAAGGTTGAGCAGGTCGGGGTACAAATGCGCTATTCTGAGTTTCACAGCTCTCCCTCCAGTTCTTTTAAAATTTTCTTTGTTGAGAACAGCAAAGTATAGTTAATGACAATATACACACGCTCTCCCTTCCCCTTAACGGCATTGATTATATCCTGCTTCATATCTCCGCCAACCGTCAGCTTTTTCTCATTGATACCGCTGTACTTGAAGCGCACTCCCATATCCTTTGCACGAATGCCCGAGGCGGTATAGCTTGTTATGGAGTCATCGCACAGCTTCTCGAAATCCACGTCCCACAGCCACGAAACATCGTTTCCGTCGGCGTCGTTATCGTTAATTCCTATGATAACGTCCTTTGTACGCTTCTCATTTATAATATTACCGATACTCTGGTTAAATCCTGCCGGATTCTTTGCGAGATTGAACACAACGAGCTTGCCGCCTATTGTGAACTCCTCCATTCTGCCCGACTGACCCTTGTAATTATTAAGTCCCTCTGCAATTTTTTGCTTCTCAATACCGCACGAATCCGACAGTGCAAACGCAGCAAGAGCATTATATATATTATATATACCCTTGCACGGCAGATCAACGTGCGTATTTGCCACATCAAAGCTTACATAATCGTCCACCGTGATATTACTGCCGTCATACTGAGGAACAGGACGCTTGAATCCGCATTTATCACAGTGGTATTTACCAAGCTGACCGTACTGGTAAAAGTCATATTTTAACTCCGTACCGCAGAAACGGCAGTAGCGTCCCTCTCGTGTTTCGTTGAGGTTGAGTCCGAGATTTTCGGTGATACCGTAGTAAAGTGTATTCTTATGCTCCCTGCCGAGAGAAGCGGTGAGCGGATCGTCGCCGTTAAGGATAAGCGCTGCATCGGGTGCTTTATCGAGCGCCTTCTGTATGTATGCGATAGTGGTGTCGATCTCGCCGTATCTGTCCATCTGATCACGGAACAGATTTGTGATAACTATCTTATTCGGCTTAAGGTAATCAAGGACTATTCTTGCATAAGCCTCGTCCATTTCAAGGCAGGCATAATCAGCCTTGACTTTGCCGGAAAGCGTGCTGTACGACACGAATGCCGCAACAACTCCTGCGAGCATATTCGAACCGACAGCATTACATACGACCTTATAGCCCTGCTGCTTAAGCACGGTATAGATCATATTATTCGTGGTAGTCTTGCCGTTGGTACCCCACACAGCGATAACACCCTTGTCTATATCGCCCGATATACGGGAGAGAATATCGGGACATATTTTGAGGGCAACTCTGCCCGGAATGGTACTGCCGTTCTTACCGAGCAGCTTTGACAGTACAGCCGCAAGCTTAGCCGCCCAGACAGCAATAATTTTTCGCATATTATTACCTCGACTTCCTGTAATTTTATCTGTATTAATTCTATGTTACAGCTATATGATATAATACCATTACTTTGGGCATTTGTCAAACGCCCGTTGGTGTTATGCGTTAGCAGTTTGTTGTGATACTTAATCTGAACTTGCGACACACTTTAAAAGTATACCATAGTATTATTATACTGTAATATATTTATTGTCATAAACGACATGACAAACTATAACTATAATGTTAGTCCTTGTACCGTGAAAAAGCATGACGCAGGCTAAATTAACGCATAAATATCCTCGGGGGAAATATCGGGGTGTAAAGCGACATTGATAGCCATACCTATCAGCGTTGACGCCCTCTCTACCAGAAGATCAATATCTCTCGGAGTAACGACCATTCCTCTGCTGTTGTAATACACCATCTCTCTGAGCTTGTCGCTTTCCTCTTCGTTGTCAGGAGAGATCAGATCGGCGGCAAGCGTCGCTGCGTCAACTACTGTCGGAACGCCTATCCCGATAACAGGTACACCCATAGTTTCTCTGTTGAGCGCAAGGCGGTTGTTTCCCACGCCCGAACCGGGGGCAATACCTGTATCGGATATCTGCACCGTACAGCCAAGCCTGTATAATCTGCGTGAAGCGAGGGCGTCAACTGCGATAATGCATGATATGTCCGTCATGGACTTAATACCCTCTATCATCTCGCCTGTCTCTATTCCCGTCTGACCGAGTACGCCGGGAGAAAGTGTACACACACTGCGAAGTCCCTCGAAACCGAGAGAGCTTGCGATATCTCCCTGTATATGTCGGGTCGCAAGAATCTTTGAAGCTGTTTTCGGTCCGATCGCATCGGGCGTAATATTATGATTTCCGATACCTGCGACAAGAACAGTACCCTCCCGGGGAATAAGACTGCGTATCTGATCGCCTATCTCACACACTCTCGCATCTGCTGCCGTGAAATTATCGGTCAATGCCTTGAATTCACAGGTGATATAAGTACCCTTTTCACGATTTACCGAGGAATTTTCCTTTATATCCATGCGTGTTATCTTCATGTCTGCAGTACGCTTTGTTATCGTATTTATGCCCTTATTATGTGTCTGAAGTTCGCTTTCTTCAAGAGCCAGATCCGTTCTTATCTGCATATAATATCCCTCCGTATTGTTTTTCTGTCTGTAAATGAATAGTTTCTATTATTCTTTTCAATTACGGAAAAAATATACGCAAAAAGCGGCACACCCTTCGATGTACCGCCGATTAAAATCAATCGTTATCTGCATATGATCTGTTATAATGAATATATTATTCGTCTGCTTCTTCGCCGTCGTCGTCTTCGATGATCTCCTCGACTATCTCTTCGACAACTTCGATATACTCTATATCTTCTTCCTTCACATCGACCTCGTCGCTTTCACAGGGCTTGAGGATAATGCCCGACAAAGGAGCGATCATCAGCCTGAGATAACCGTCCTTAGACTTAAGCTCGTAATTTCTTGTATTGCTTCCGCCGTAGATATCGGTGTCGGAATTCACGAGTTCTCTGAAATAGCCGTCATATCCTACCGCAAGCCAGTATTCCTTTTCATACGGCGAGAAATTCAGAACTATATACAGCGGATGTCCCGCAAAATCATCTCGTCTGTATGCATAGATATTATTAGACGCATTCTGCATATCTACCCATGCAAACGAAGCTACATTATAATCCTGTGTGAACAGTGCAGGCTCGGTTTTGTACACAGAATTGACTTTCTTGACAAATTCGTGGACGCTGTCGTGATTCGGATACGTCAGCAGATTCCACGCAAGAGGGTGGTCGCTCTCCCACTCCTTGAACTCGGCAAGCTCGTTGCCCATGAAGTTCATCTTCTTGCCCGGGTGAGTCATCTGATAGAGATAATATGTCTTGTAATTTGCGAACTTCTCCTCCTGATTCGTTCCGTAAAAGCGTGACAAAAGCGACTGCTTCCCGTTTGCGACCTCATCGTGCGACAGCGCCAGCAGGAAAAGCTCTGTGTTGAAATAATACATCGGATAAGTCATAATATCGTGATTCTGCGCACGCATATTATACGGCAGAGTCATATATCTCAAGGTTTCCGCTGCCCAACCGAAGTGCCACATATAATCAAAGCCCATGCCGCCGTAAACTACAGGCGCCGTGTCCTTCATGTGGCAGGCAGCGTCCTCTGCAATGAACATAACATCGGGGTGATAAGCGTTTAGCGTATACAGGGTATTTTTCAAAAACCATACTCCGCAGTCATATTCCGGTGACTGAGGATTCCCGTCGGGGTATATGAGATAAGCCACGGCGTCAAAGCGTATACCGTCAAAATGATATTTATTTATCCAGAAATTAGCGGCGGAACGCATATAGCTCTGCACGTGCGGCTTTGAATAATCAAACCTCACCGAACCCCATGCAGAGTCACGGAATTGAGGTATCTCGCTTCCGTAAAGGCACGTTCCGTCGAAGAACGGCAGCGCAAAATCATCGTTTGCAAAATGCACCGAAACAAGATCAAATATTGCTCCCAGACCGTTGAGGTGACATTCGTCTATGAGCTTCATCAGATAGCGAGGCTCTCCGTATCTGCTTGTGGGGGCATAAAATCCGCTGACCTGATAGCCCCACGACCCGTCATACGGATACTCCGTCAGCGGCAGAAATTCTATATGAGTATAGCCCATTTCTTTTGCGTAGGGTATGAGTTCGTCGATCAGTTCCTCATATCTGTAATATTTATCGTCACCCTCCAGACCGTCTTTGACCTTCCACGATCCTAAATGTACCTCATAAATATTCAGCGGACGGTCATAGTTTTTTGATCTGTTCTTTATCCAATCGTCATCACGCCAGCGGTAGTCATCTATATTGTATACAACAGACGCATTTTTCGGGCGTACCTCGCTGTAAAAAGCGAACGGGTCGGCTTTATCACGGCTGCTTCCGTCGGGCATGAATATCTTATATTTATATATCGTCCCCTCGCCTATGCCGTCTATAAAGACAGTCCACACACCGAAGATATCACGATCCATCTGTATCTCCTGCCAGTCATTGTGAGAAGCGATGAGCTTGACATTAACAGCATTAGGAGCGTATACCGAAAAATAAACTCCGCCGTTCTCCAAATGAGCACCGAACAGCTCATATGAGCAGGATTCAACACCGTTGATGTGATTTTTTATTCTGTTATGGTCATACATTGAAGCCACCCCGCCGATTACATTCTTTACACACATAACAACCTATATCCATTATATACTCTTTTATGAAATTTTCAAGAGATATTTTGAAAATATAATACAATTCTCAAAGTTTTTTGCAGACAGTAATATGTAATAATTTCCGGCATTCATGCATATTATTATACCGAAACAAAAAGCAAAGGAGTGCCGTAATTGAAAGTCAGTGAAAAGATATGCAGAACCACCGTTATATCCACAGCGTGCCTTATGTCGGCTTTTGCCTTATTTTGTATATACAGTCGAGCGGATTCTCTGCTGCACGCAGGAGGGCTGAGAAGCATTGCGACGGGACTGTCTATGTATGGCAGCTCATCGTCTTATGCCTCAACGAAGCCGACAGCCGCAGCACCCGAAAAGAGCACCTCATCGAAAAGCACGGATACAGAAAGCAGTACGATAAAAAAGCGTCCCGACATTTCCGATCACCGAGGAGAGCAGACGTACCTTGTGACCGAAAGCCTGTTTCGCGAATCGAATATGTCATATGATAATTTCTATGTCAAAAACTCGACCGATCTGTCGCTTGACATCGGGCGTTATCTTCGGGCACCTCTGCCCTTTGAATACGAGGAGATGACCGAGCCGCAGGTGCTTATAGTGCATACCCACGCAACGGAATCATACATGGACTATGATCTCGGCTATTATTACGAGAGCTTCTACCCGAGGGATACCGACGACAACTACAATGTAGTTCGTGTGGGAAAGGCTATCTGCGACAGCCTGCAGCAGAACGGAATTGCGTCTGTTCACTGCGTCACTCACCATGACGACCCGCAGTATTACGGCGCATATGACAACAGTGCGGAGTCGATTAACGAATATCTTAGCAAGTACCCCTCGATAAAAGTTGTTCTGGACATTCACCGTGACAGCATTACGACAGACGACAACGAGAAAATTAAGCCGACGTTTACATATAACAACAAAAAGGCAGCGCAGATCATGATAATGTGCGGCAACGACAACAACGGCTACTACGATTTCCCGGACTGGGAGCAGAATTTAAGTCTTGCCCTGAAGCTGCACAAGAACGCCGAAACTCTCTACCCCGGCATGACAAGGCCGCTGTATTTCGGCAACTTTATGTACAATATGAACCTCGCCCCGGGTTCTCTGCTGATAGAGGTGGGCACGGACGCAAACACGCTTGAGGAGGCAGTGAATTCGGGTGAAATGCTCGGGAATGTGATAGCCGAAACCTTGAAAAACTCAGCTTCTCCTCAGGCAGATTGATCGTCAAATATAATATACGAAAAAATACCGCCCCGATCTCTCGAGGCGGTCAAAGGCAAAGTATCAGGCAGGCGTAGCACTCTCCTGCATCTCTCGGGTTTCCCCTGTCGTACCGGCGGCGTGTGGTCGCTACGAAATTTACCACCTCTGATACTCAACCTTATTATAGTTTTATTATATCATATTTATTCATTCTTGTCAATTTTTTCATAAACCGGAATATTATTTCTCAGTCTTTGAGAAAATCTCTTTTCATTTTCTCCTATTGCTGTAATAATCGAGTTTTTAAAAGAGGGATTTTCTCCTTCAACAACCAGCCTTAACACGATGTTGACAGCTTTGCCGTTATGTACAATTCTTTTGGAAACCACTGCTGTATTGTCCCTGTCCTTATCATTAAAAATATAATCGGGATCTTCAATTATTTCCCTGAACCGACTATGATATTCATCGTAAAAACTTTGCCCCCGACGTTCAATGATATGTTCAATACGATTATCGGTAAGTACAACCTCATCGGTAATTATTTTCTTTTCGGTAACGTTTTTATACAAACTAAGGTTTATCTTTCCGATCGTATACACATTTCTCTCTGCCGTTTCGCCGTTATTTGAATACATTATATCACTTTACGCAATATTTGGCAGCAGCTAACCTGATATTGTCGTTTAAAAAGCATAACATACATTTTGCCTAAGAAAAGCACAAGAAATTCTACTTGCGGTAATTGTGATAATGTGGTAGAATTATAGTGTCAAATAATTTGTAGTTTTATTATCCTTTTGTGCGATTGCAGTATTACTGTAACCGTTTTAGTATTATACTTTTTTGTGAATCCCGGTTTTGTGACTTGTTAAAAGCACAAGCTCTTCCGGGATTCGGCTTGTTATCTCTAATTCATTGCAAGAGGATACTAAAAATTGTTTGGCGACAATCGGAGCTTGTGTTTTTTGGCGCATGACTTCGGTTGTGCGCCTTTTTTAATGCTATTTTTTAGGAGGAGATTTATTATGAAACGAAAACTATTGTCGCTGGCGCTTGCGTTAACTATGACAATGCCTATGGCAAGTACGGCGGTTACAGCGAGCGCTGAAGAGAATTTGCCCGAAATATCGCAGGGAACGGTTACGGATAAAAGGAGTGCCGAAACATACGGAGATTATGAGTATGAAGCGCAGGACGACGGCACGGTTGCTATCACAGAGTATAACGGCAGCGACAGCGAGATCACGATACCGAGCGAGATAGACGGCAAGAGTGTGACAAGTATTGGTGAATGGGCATTCTACGGCTGCACAAGCTTAACAAGCATAACGATACCCGACAGTGTGACAAGTATCGGTACTTATGCATTCTCCGGCTGCTCAAGCTTAACAAGTATAACAATACCCGACAGTGTGACAAGTATCGGTAGTGGTGCATTCTCCAACTGCACAAGCTTAACAAGCATAGAAGTATCTCCTGATAATGCAAATTACAAATCGGTGGACGGCATCCTTTATGATAAAAACGTAAACACATTGCTCGTCTGCCCTAAAGCAAAAAC
>OMYH01000083.1 GCA_900315255.1 uncultured Eubacteriales bacterium
ACCTGCAGCGCCTGCGGCAAATGTGAACCCGAACAGAGTAACACCTGCAGCGCCTGCGGCAAATGTGAACCCGAACAGAGTAACACCTGCAGCGCCTGCAGCAAATGTGAATCCGAACAGAATCCAAGGGGCTGCTGCAAGACCGTCCGTTCAGAGAGTTAAGGAAACCGTCGGTACGGCTCCGACAGACAGAATAGATTTTGTCCAGAACGATACTATCGTTTCGATCATGGAAAATAAGTGGTGCAAGTTCTACACCGACAAGAGATGGGGCAAGACGATCAAGGTCATAGACGGCAAGATCATACCCATTGAACAGCGTGAGCTTAATATGTGGAAGAACCATGCTAAAGCTCCTCAGAGCTTTGCGATAGAGGTATTCAAGGACAGCTCGGGCAAGATATATGACTGCAAGATCTCCAAAATTAACGAGGACGGAACACTCACTCCCGCTCCCGAGGTCGCTCCGGCAGCTCCGTTCGTTCCGCCTGTAAGCAATACCTCTGCTGCAGCCGAAGGAACTACTGTCAGAGGTTATTCCTGTGATGTTACAACATCTACCCTCAAAGAGCCTAAGAAAGACAGGATCAAGTTTGAGGAGAACGAATACACAAAGCTTGTTCTTGAAAATGAGTTCTGTAAGTTCTATAATGATAAGAGAGCCGGAAAGACATACAAGATAATCGGCGGCATGATAGTTCCTATTGAGCAGAAGGAGCTTAATATGTGGAAGAACCACAAGAGAACTCCGAAGAACTTTGCCGTTGAGATCGTCAAGGACGAAACAGGCGCAGATTACGATTATATCATTACGAGAACGGCCGCAAGAGAGAGCGCCGCTGTCGAAACCACATCTACAACTACAAATGTTAAGCCTGTTGCAGATGTTGCAGGCATAGATACAACTAAACGCCGTCAGAACGGCAGCCGCATGGCTAAGTGTGCAGTGTGCGGCAAGGCATTCAAGGAATCCGATATGTTCCTGGTTGACAACCGCAATTTCTGCTCGGGTTGTATCAGCAGTATTGTGAAGGAGAAGCTTGACGCAGCCGATACAGATCCGATCCAGAAGATCATCGACGAGGTAGTAAGCGCAGATGAGCTTTACTGCACATATTCGACCGTTACCAACTATCCGTATCTCGACGAAGAATTCTGCATCAACATCTGTACGATCAAGAGAGCCGCAGAAACAGGCGTTGAGGACACGGCAGTGACCACTATAGATGACAGAGGCTCATTCTTCGATGATATGAAGAGATTCGGTCTGAAGAAGATCATCATTAACAATGACAGAAGTCATATTTTCGAGCCTTCAGACTTTGACGAGCATGTTAAGACAGAGGGTCTGCTTGCGCCGAAGCTTTATTTCAAGACATTGTACTTCATGCAGCAGAGAGATGACGATCTCAGAGCGGATATCGCAGCTTTGTTCTTGGGTTCAAAGGTGTATACATATGCTCTCGATAACGATATCACAGAGATCACAGAGGAGAATCTCGACGAATTCAAGCCGCTGCTTTTGTCGGACGGATACACAAAGTTCTGTCCCGTATTCACCGATCTGAAAGAGGCAAGAAGCGTAGGTATGCCGCTCAGAGGACTCTATGAGCTTGACGCTAAGTTTATTGTTGAGAACACGGATTCCACACATTATATTATCGACCCCGCTTCGCTCGGATTTATTATGAATAAGTCTATTCTTGCAGATGTCGAGCCGAAGTACGACAGAGATCGCAACCCGAAGGAATATGACGAAAGCAAGGCCAAGGAAGAGGCTAAGAAGCAGGAGAGTCCCACAGAGGAAGCTCCGGCAGTTGAAGAAGTTCCTGCTCCGGAAGCGCCTGCAGTCACCGAACAGCCTCCGGTAAAGAAAAATCCGGGAGAAATCACAATAAACGGAATCAAGGTATCCGCACCGGTTTATGATACGGAGATACCCGAAGAACCCAAAAGAAAGTCTGTTTCATCTGCATTCATAATGCCCGATGATCCGGTGATGGATAAGCCTTCAACGAAGGCAGAACCCGCACCGATAACATCGACCGCGCCGGTTCAGGCACCTGCAGCACCGACAGCACCCCAGTCTCAGCCTAAGAAGATGCCCGAGAAGAAGCCGTCGGTTATTACAATAAACGGAATTAAGGTATCCGCTCCGATTGTTGACGCACTGCCCGAGGACGAAGAGCAGCCTGCATATTCCTCAAAGATGCCTGAGAAGGCTTCTAAGCCTGCCGTAAATAGCGGTGCAGACAGCGCAGGCGAAGGCGCATTCGATCTCTCGAATCTCTTTGAAGCACCTGCTGCCGAGACGCAGAAGACGCCTAAGGTAAAGATGACGATCCAGATGCAGGCAGCGCAGACGAAGACGATCGCAAGAGAGCTTGAGCTTGAACATGATTTTTCGGTGATGAAGATCCTTCGTGATAAGCTCAACGACAGCTACAAGACGCTTGCGAAGATGATCGTGGAAGCAGACCATATGTATGCCGAGTTTGACGCAAATACAAAGCATATTCTTATTGACGGCAACAACAGAGGTCATGTGTTCTCCGAGAAGGCATTTGGTGAGAAGTCCGTTGAAAGTTTCGCAAAGAACGGATATAATGTATACCTCAAGGAATATAATAAAGACGAGATCTTCAATATGCTGTTTGAGTACAGACGTCACGGTATCCAGGATCTTGTTCTTGACGAAACTGAGAAGTGGGTAATTATCTCTACCGATACGGTAGCCGATATGCTTGAGGGAAGAGAAAGAGAGTTCATAAAGATACCCGTTACCAACCCCGAGCTCATGTTCAGCATGACGACATTGTCTCAGAAGATGCAGTTTAAGACCGACAAGCCCAATCGCAGAGAAGAGATCAACGCTCTTAGAAAGCTGATGATCAGAGGCTTTACCGGCGCTAAATATATCCTTCCGCTCAAAAAAGACGAGAACGGAAAGCCTCAGCCGATCACAAGAGACGGCAAGGACGGAGTTAAGTATGTTCTTGTTTACAGCGATGTATTCGAGATGAAGACCGAATTCGGCGATAAGCTTGAGGAAGTAGATGATTACAGAGTGCTTTCTTACAGAGATATTATCAGAGAGTTCACCATCATGCCGAACACCACTGTAGTTCTCAATTACGGTGCGCTCAGCTTTAAGTTCACCGACCAGAACTGCGACCTTATCAATAAGGTTATAAGCCAGTAAGAGCTTACTACAGGAATCACATATCCTTTCATTGGCAGTCCGTACACCTTCGGGTGTGCGGATCTTGCTTACACCGCAAAAAAATCTCCCCGCACTTTTTAGGTGTGGGGAGCAGTTATTATATAGAGTTATCAGCACTGATAAATAATTTCTCTGGCCAGATCCTCCGAGATGGGAGTTGCGAATACATTGTCGCCGAACTGCATTACGCTGCCTATTCCGCTTTGCAGAACAAACCTCAGCTGTCCGTTGCGGACCTTCTTATCTGTATAAAGCTTCTTGACCAACGCTTCTCTGTCTATGTAGTCGGGTATGGTGATCGGGAGAGAGGCCTTGTACAGGAGAGCCAAAACTGCATTAAGCTCATCTTCTGTAACGTAGCCTAATTTTTTTGATAGCCTTGCCTGTGCCGCAAGTCCTATTGAAACAGCTTCTCCGTGCAGCAGCTTATAGTCGCTCAGAGTTTCGATAGCCCTGCCTACAGTATGACCGAGGTTAAGTATTTCACGCAGTCCGCTTTCCTTTTCGTCCTGCATAACGACATTGTATTTTATGCGGCAGTTTGCCTCGGTGATGTACTCGCAGGCTTCTTTATCGAAAGAATATATTTTTTCGAGATTATCCATGAGATAATAGAAAAGCTGTACGTCCGCAAGACAAGCGTGTTTTATAACCTCTGCCATGCCGTTGTAAATGTGTCTTGCAGGGAGAGTTTTCCATGCGTCGATGTCGATATATACCTTTTTCGGCTGGTTGAACAGGCCGATCAGATTAGTTGCAAGCGGTGTGTCAACTGCGGTTTTTCCGCCGATAGATGCGTCTGCGGCCGAAAGAAGCGTAGTTGCATAATTAATGAACGGAACGCCCCTGCCAAATGTGCCCGCAAGGAATCCCCCGAGATCTGTGACAACTCCGCCGCCTACCGCAATGATACAGCAGTCTCTCTTATAGCCCCTTTCAAGAAGAGCGTCCTCTATGATGGCTTTTGTTTCTCTCGTTTTGGATTTCTCGCCGTCGGGGAATGCGAAAAGATCAACGGTGAAGCCTGCCCGGGCAAGCCTTTCGGCGATCGGAACAGCATAGAGATCCTGAACGACACTGTCGGTGATAACTGCATATTTTTTTATATTGCCGACAAGGCCTGATTTCAGATCGGACACTAATTTATCATAGAGGTTATAGCCGATTTCGATGTCATAGCTGTCGTCCACTACTTTTTTCAGTCCGACATTAAATGTACTCATATATGTTTACCTCCTCGTGTTGATGCTATTTAAAAATAATTTCATTTTGCATATCCTTCATTATTTTATCATATACCCTCCAATCGGGCATGAACTCGGTGAGCTGCGAATAAAACTCCTTTGAGTGATTCTGATGAAGAAAATGCGTGAATTCATGACATACAACAGCCTCGATACACCCGGGCGGCAGCTGTATCAGGTATGTGCTGAAGGTGAGGATCTTATTTCCGCTTCGGCAGTTGCCCCAGCAGGATACCATCTTCCTGAATCGTATCTCCACCGGAAATGCAATACCCTTTTTCCTGAAGCGTGGGTAAAGCTGTCGGCAGAGAGATGTGACGTAATCACTGCATTCTTCTTTGATAAACTCCTCGAACAGCGACTTTTTCAGTGGATAGTTTTCGGGATCGGTGACATACATGATCATTTTGCCGTCATGTATGTCAATATGACTGCGTTTCGCTTGATATACCTCAAGAGCGTATTTTTCTCCCACAAAATAGATATATTCACCCGTTATGAACTGCTTTTCTTTGGGACGGGCAGCAGCCTCCTCTGCCTGCTTGTTCAGACTTCTGATGATGAACTCCTCGTTGCTGCGCAGGAATTTGTCAATATCACTCTGCGCTGCTCTGATCGGTGCGGATACACGCACGCCCTTTGTGATGTGTACCGAAACAATAATATTTTTTATTTTTTTGTATGTTAACTCGTACTCTATCTTCCTGCCGCCGATGTCTATGGTTTTTGTTTTGGTCAGCGGCCGTTTTGAGGCGTTTATTTTATCGAGCGCAGGGATGATCCTGTCAAGCTTTGATACAAGATACTTCTCTATTGCTTCTATATCGACATCAGGCGGACTGGATACATACAGCCCCTTTTCCGGTGTTATCCTCACGTTGACGTTTTTGACGTTTTTTATTTCGTGCGTATATTCTATTTTAGTATTACCTGTTCTAAGCGTTCTTCTGCAAGCTTTCATACTTTGCCCCCCACATTTTATGATATCATAAATTTAAGAATTAGTAAATAATAAACTTGATTTTCAGCAAATTTTCATATGATATAGCCGCAGAAGAGATCTTGTAATCACAGACACTGACTTCGATGCGGAGCTTATTTCAATGGTGCGATCTCATCCATAAAACTCTTTACCTGTGTTGCTTATAATATATAATAGAGTTGTTCTATTACTGTGTATGCTGTTGAAGTAGGACGAAAGTTTTAAGGAGACACTGATTAAATCGAGTGCCGAAGTTGCGCCGTCAGATTTTTAGGCAAATTGTGCGAAAAATCCGCAGGAATACTGACGTATTTCAGCAATTTGACAAAAAGATGCAAGCAAATTTGGTGCTCAGTCCGAAGGACGTGATTTAATCAGTGGTTCCTTAAGCAAGTATTACAATAATCTTTGAATGCGTAATACCGGCCGCAAAAAAACCGCTCTTTTTTAAGAGCGGTTTTTTGCAAAATAAAACATAGTATCTATTCAGTCAACGGCTTGTCAAACCACGAAATACAGACAAGTAAATTCTAATCAAAACAAAGCTCGGCTTCTTATAAATCCTACGAAATTATTCTACCGGGAGATTACTCCTGCTCTGCTTTCATTGCTGCGAAACACTCACTGCAGAACACGTCACGTCCCTCTCTGGGTTTAAACGGAACCTTTGCAGGGCCGCCGCATCTTGCACATACAGCGTCAAACAGCTCTCTTGCAGGCTTTGCAGCATTTTTTCTTGCGTCACGGCATGTCTTGCATCTCTGAGGCTCGTTCTCAAAGCCCTTTTCAGCATAGAATTCCTGCTCCCCTGCGGTAAATACAAACTCGTTTCCGCAGTCCTTGCAAATAAGTGTCTTGTCCTCGTACATTTGAATTACCTCGTTTCTTTGTGTAAAAATAATATATTCCATTCCCTTATAGGGGACTATCGGAAAACTGTTTCCTGAGCTTTCGACGTATCCTCTGAAGAGAATTATCCACTGATTTCACGCTCATTGAAAGTGCCAGCCCGATGGACTGATAGCTCTCCCCTGCCATATATAACTCAAATACACTCTTCTCCATCGGAGATAACGAATCGTTGATCCTCCTGCGTATCTCGGCGACATTCTCATCGGATATGAACATATCCTCGGGATTGATATTCTCACTTTCGGGAGTAAGCGGGATCGCCTGATCGCTTTGTTCGAGCGAAATATAGTTGTTCATCGACCTGCTTTTGTTAGTCACAGAATGCTCAAGCAGAGCAATAATTCTCCTGTTTATGCAAACCGAAGCATATGTCTGAAGCTTCGCTCCCTTGTCGGCGCTGTAGGTCTTTACCGCATATAACAGCCCGAGCATACCCTCCTGGATCAGATCATCGGTATCAAGACCCGATATACTATACTTCGACGTGATCGATCTGATAATCCAAAGATACCTGTTGGCAAGCTGCGCAAACGCCGATTGATCTCCGTTTCTGAACATTTCGGCAAGTACCTCGTCCCCGTAGGAGGGAAGATCTTCATGAGAAACTCCTGCGGTCACCAAATCACCTCTTGTGAGTATTACTTCTCTATAATGTATCATACTACAAAATTTCTTATATGTCAATAGCTCAAATAAAATTTTATTTAAAATTCTCCTAATAAAAATATAAAAATTGTAGATATATGATAAATATGATACTTTCCCCGATTATTATGTCTGATATTATACACATAAAGTTAGTTATAATTAGTTATTTTTTATCTATTCTATTGCTTAAACAGACTTTTTTGTATATAATGGATTTAAGAACATATGAATGGAGATAATATTCATGATAGAACATTGCAAAAGCATGGGACTTTCGGGAATAGACGCATTTACCGTGAGCATTGAGGCCGACTTAGGCAGGGGAATGCCTTCATTTGACGTTGTAGGACTGCCCGATATCGCAGTAAAAGAATCACGGGGCAGAGTCAAGTCGTCGATGATAAACTGCGGATTTGACTTTCCGCTGGGACGGATAATCGTCAATCTTGCGCCTGCGGACATACGAAAAGAGGGGCCGCTGTACGACCTGCCGATACTCATTGCCCTGCTGAAAGCCACTTCACAGCTTAGCGCCGACACAAGCGACGCGGTGTTTATCGGTGAGCTGTCGCTCGGAGGTGATGTTCGACCGATAAACGGCGTTCTGCCGATGACTCTCGAAGCGAAGGAAAAGGGATACAAAAACATATACATACCGTACGACAACCGGGCAGAAGCCGCAGTTGTCCGTGGTATAAACGTATACCCCGTAAAAAACGTCCCTGAGCTTTACGATCATCTCACGGGCAGCAAAAGGATAGCAAAGGCCGATCCCGACTGTCTTACAAAAACCAAAAAGAGGCTCAATCCGCCTGATTTCTCGCAGGTAAAGGGGCAGTTTTTTGCAAAGCGTGCGATGGAAATAGCCGCTGCAGGGAGTCACAACGTGCTGCTGATAGGACCTCCCGGCTCGGGAAAAAGCATGATAGCGCAGCGTTTGCCGGGTATACTTCCCGATATGACGTTTGACGAAATGATCGAAACCACGAAGATATACTCCATTGCCGGACTTTTGCCCTCGGAGGTGTCGCTGATAGACGAACGGCCGTTTCGCTCGCCGCACCATTCGGCTTCCCCGATGGGAATTACCGGCGGCGGAAGAACGCCCAGACCGGGGGAAATCTCGCTTGCTCACAACGGTGTTCTGTTTCTCGATGAAATGCCCGAATTTTCACGTCTTACGATGGAGGCTCTTCGTCAGCCGCTTGAAGACGGCGTTGTGACCATTTCGAGGGTCAACGGCACCCTTACCTATCCGTGCAGCGTCAGCATGATCTGCGCAATGAACCCCTGCCCTTGCGGATATCTTGGCGACCCTACCCGCAAATGTACCTGCTCTCCGGCAGAAGTGCGAAGATACCTTAACAAGGTTTCGGGACCTATGCTCGACAGGATCGACATACATATTGAAGTTCCTGCGGTAAAATATGAGGAACTGTCATCGAACATACCCTCGGAATCCTCCGCCGAAATACGCAAAAGAGTGAATGCCGCCAGAAAAATACAAACAGAACGATTCAAAAACACGGGCATAAACTGCAACGCACGCATTCCTTCGGGAATGCTTCATGACGTATGCGTTCTTGACGAAAAAGCCGACAAGATACTAAAACAAGCTTTCGAAAAGCTGGGACTGTCCTCACGCGCATATACAAAGCTGCTCAAGATCTCACGCACCATCGCCGACCTCGACAACAGCGAGATCATCGGAGTCAAGCACATCTCCGAAGCAATACAGTACCGCAGCCTTGACAGGAAATACTGGCAGAGGTGACGGTGCAGTTCAAAGTGGGGAGCTTCTTTAAGCGTGGAGGGGGTGTGGAGTTAGCAGGCAGCTTCGGCGGGCACACGTCCGCAGGTATTACGCATTCATGCTTTTTATACTTGCTTAAAACTTGCGTCAAACACTATTAGAATACAGAGTATAAAAAACTCTATTATGGTTATTGCCGATAATGACATACACACCATGCTCCCTCACGATATTTGCGAATTGAAATAAGCTTCCGAATTAAGCCGGACTCACCTCCTATATGCAAAAACCCTATTGACAAAACCCGCTGTGAATGAGATAATATAATGAGTTAATCTATTAAAATGTTTAGGAATCAAATTTTACGGAGGTTTTTTATTATGGCCAAAGAGCTTGCCAAGGCTTATGAGCCTGCACAATTTGAAAACAGAATATACGACTTCTGGATGAATAACGGCTACTTTCATGCAGAGATAGATAAGGACAAGAAACCCTATACTATCGTAATGCCGCCGCCGAATATCACCGGACAGCTGCATATGGGTCATGCACTCGACAATACGCTGCAGGATATTCTCATCCGATTCAAGAGAATGCAGGGCTACTGTACATTGTGGCTTCCCGGTACGGATCATGCTTCTATCGCAACCGAGGCGAAGATCGTTGAGGCTATGCGCAAAGAGGGGATCTCCAAAGAGGATATCGGCAGAGAGAAGTTCCTGGAGCGTGCGTGGGCATGGAAAAAAGAATACGGCGGACGTATAGTAAAGCAGCTGCGCAAAATAGGTTCTTCCGCAGACTGGGAGCGTGAACGCTTCACAATGGACGAGGGCTGCAACAAGGCAGTTAAAGAAGTATTCGTCCGTCTTTATGAAAAGGGACTTATCTACAGAGGCGAGCGTATCATCAACTGGTGTCCGAAGTGCCTCACATCTATCTCTGACGCCGAGGTTGAATATGAGGAGCAGGCAGGTCATTTCTGGCATTTAAGATACCCGCTCAAGGACGGTACGGGCTATGTTAATCTTGCTACCACGCGTCCCGAAACGCTGCTCGGTGATACTGCCGTTGCCGTAAATCCGAATGACGATAGATATAAGGAACTGGTAGGCAAAACGCTTATCCTTCCTATTGTACACAGAGAAATTCCTATTGTTGCCGACGATTACGTTGAACCCGATTTCGGTACGGGCGTAGTTAAAATCACTCCTGCGCATGACCCGAACGACTTCGAGGTCGGGTTAAGACACAGCCTGCCCGTTATCAACGTTATGACCGATGACGCAAGGATAACCGATGATTATCCCAAGTATGCAGGTATGGACAGGTACGAAGCAAGAAAGGCTATCGTAGAGGATCTCGAAGCAGAGGGCGCTCTCGTGAAGATCGAGGACTATTCGCATAACGTAGGTACCTGCTACCGCTGTTCGACCACGGTTGAACCGAGAGTTTCAAAGCAGTGGTTCGTTAAGATGAAGCCGCTCGCAGGCCCTGCTATAGACGCTGTAAAGAACGACGACACTCGGTTTGTACCGCCGCATTTTGAGAAAACATATTTCCACTGGCTCGAAAATATCCGTGACTGGTGTATTTCCCGTCAGCTTTGGTGGGGTCATCAGATACCTGCTTTCTACTGCGATGACTGCGGCGAGCTTACGGTCACAAAGGAAAACTCCGCTGTCTGCCCGAAATGCGGCAAGCCAATGCGTCAGGATCCCGATACGCTCGATACATGGTTCTCCTCGGCTCTTTGGCCGTTCAGCACACTCGGCTGGCCCGAGAAAACTCCCGAAATGGAATACTTCTACCCGACTAACGTTCTCGTAACAGGCTATGACATCATTCCGTTCTGGGTAATGCGCATGATGTTCAGCGGCATAGAACACGTGGGCGAGGTACCGTTCAATACAGTACTTATACACGGTCTGGTGCGGGATTCGCAAGGCAGAAAGATGAGCAAATCTCTCGGCAACGGTATCGATCCGTTAGAGGTTATCTCGCAGTTTGGTGCAGACGCACTCAGACTCACGCTTATCACAGGCAACGCACCGGGCAGCGATATGCGCTACTCTGAAGAAAAGATGACAGCAAGCCGCAACTTTGCAAACAAGCTGTGGAACGCAAGCCGTTTTGTACATATGAACATCGATGACTACGCTGTAGAAAACAAGCTCCCCGATACTCTCGAAACCGAGGATAAATGGATAATCGACGCTCTCAACCGTACAGCGAAAGAGGTTGCCGAAAATCTTGACAAGTTTGAGCTTGGCATTGCCGTATCAAAGGTATACGACTTCATCTGGGATTTCTACTGCGACTGGTACATCGAGCTTGCAAAGGCACGCTTGCAGAGCGAGGGTCAGTCTGCGCAGAACGCAAGGCAGGTTCTTGTATGGGTACTTGAAAAGGCGCTCAGACTGCTGCACCCGTTCATGCCGTTCATCACCGAAGAGATCTGGCAGACTCTTCCGCACGAGGGCGATACGATAATGCTGCAAAAGTTCCCCGAGTATGACGAAGGCCTTAGCTTCCCCGAGGCGTCGCTTGAGATGACAAGAATTATGGACGCCGTAAAAGCTATCCGAAACAGACGTTCCGAGATGAACGTTCCGCCGTCGAGGAAAGCAAAGGTATACATAGCGTCACAATTCGCAGATACATTTGCAAACGGCGCAAAGTTCATCGTTAAGCTTGCTTCTGCAAGCGAGGTTGAGATCGGCGATTCGTTCGATATAGACGGCGCAGTAACGGTTGTAACCGCCGACGCAAAGATCTATATCCCAATGGCAGAGCTTGTTGACAAAGACGCAGAACTAAAGCGTCTTAACAAGGAGCTTGAAACAACGAAGAAACTGCTTGCACAGGACGAGGGCAAGCTGAACAACGCAGGCTTTATGTCAAAAGCACCCGAAAAGGTGGTTGAAAAGATAAAGGGTCAGGCTGCAAAGGAAAGAGAAAAGATCTCCATGATACTTGCGGCAATAGACGCGCTGAAATGATTCCCGCCTTCCGCCGTAAGTCGGAGAAAGATCAAAGAGGTGAGCTTTTATGATAACAAGACAATATTCATATCTTCCCGAGGCAGCAAAGACGATCCGTCTATCGGTGTTCATAGACGAGCAAGGCTTTGAGGTAGAGTTTGACGACATTGATAACAGAGCAGTTCATCTTGTTATGTATGACGATACTGTGCCTGTTGCGACCTGCCGCATTTTTTACGACAATGAAAAGCGGGCGTACATGGTCGGAAGAGTAGCAGTAGTTAAGGAATACCGTTCAAAGCATCTCGGTTCACTGATGATGATAGAGGCTGAAAACCACATAAAGAATATCGGCGGCAAAACTATTGCGGTATCTGCACAGTGTCGTGTATCAGATTTCTACAAAAAGCTCGGTTTCTCCGAAGAGGGTGAAATGTACTACGATGAGTTTTGTCCTCATATACTGATGAAAAAAGAATTATAATATTATTTATCCGTCGGAATCATGGGTTTCGGCGGATTTTTTTCAATGTGCAGCGCAGACCGTGCAAAAATATGGTTTGATAAATACTATTATTCTCTTTAGGCTGAGTCTTTGGTCGCTCATCGCAACGAGCGAAACTCCCCTGTGCTTCGCTCAGCGGAGAGGGGGCGGGCAAACGCCCGTCGGTATTTCCGTCTAAGGAACCACTGATTAAATCACGTCCTTCGGACTGAGCACCAAATTTGCTTGCATCTTTTTGTCAAATTGCACTCAAAATCCTTGAAATACGTCAGT
>OMYH01000084.1 GCA_900315255.1 uncultured Eubacteriales bacterium
TGATACCCCTGACACACCCGATACCCCTGATACCCCTGACACACCCGATACCCCTGATACCCCTGACACACCCGACACCCCTGATACCCCTGACACACCCGATACCCCTGATACCCCTGACACACCCGACACCCCTGATACCCCTGACCCTTACGATAGTAACCCCGGCGATGTTGACGGAGATGGCAAGATTTCAGCAAAGGACAGCATGATTATTCAACGTTATGTAATCAGTTTCATAAAACTCTCATATACCCAGCTCAAAGCAGCCGACGTGAACTTCGACGGCAAGGTCACCAATAAAGACGCATTAGCTATTCTCCGCTTTACGATCGGCTATAAGGTCGAGAGTCTGTCATAACAATACCCATATGTTATTTTCCTGAAAGCGTTCGCCCCATAAAACGGGCGGACGTTTTTTTATTAAGGCAATACTTTTTTTGATTTTTTGTTGCTATTTTGTCGAAATAATAATATAATATTATCTTAGATAGATATAACTTTTTTACCAATTTCTAATGTAATACAAGCGAGGTAATATAAATGGACAACAGAATTAAATCGTTTTTGGAAAGCCTTTGCGGAAAGCGTATCGCTTTGTGCGGCATCGGCAGAAGCAATCTGCCCCTTATTTCTCTGTTTAAGAAGTACGGCGCACAGATAATTGCCTGCGACAGACGAACAGAGGAGCAGCTCGGCGATATGGCGCAGCAGGCAAAAGACGCAGGTGCTGTGCTGAGTACGGGCGATGATTATCTGTCGGATCTGAACGTTGATATTGTTTTCAGAACTCCCGGTATGCGTTACTATATGGACGAATTGGTCGATATGAGGAACAGAGGCATTGTTGTAACATCGGAGATGGAGGTTTTCTTTGACCTTTGTCCGTGCAGGATAATCGCCGTAACAGGCAGCGACGGCAAGACCACCACAACGACAGTTATATCCGAAATGCTAAAGGCGGACGGAAAAACTGTCCATCTCGGCGGTAATATCGGCAAACCGCTTCTGCCTGAGATCGAAACGATCGACCCGAGCGATTATGCGGTTGTGGAGCTTTCAAGTTTCCAGCTTATCTCCATGAGAACAAGTCCGGATATTGCGGTTGTCACCAATCTTGCGCCGAATCACTTGGATATACATAAGGATATGCAGGAGTATATCGACTCAAAGAGGAATATCGTCCTTCATCAGAATGCGTTTTCAAAGAGTGTGCTTAATCTTGATAACGATATTTCAAATTCATTTTCTGATGATGTAAGGGGCAGACTGCTGAAGTTCTCACGCCGCAAGAGAGTGGACAACGGCGCTTACATGAATGAAAACGGAGATATTATCTATGCCTTCAGAGGCGATGATACATTCGTTATGAATAAGAACGATATTAAGATCCCGGGACTTCACAACGTAGAGAATTATCTCGCAGCTATTTGTGCCGTTTGGGGAGAGGTGTCTGTTGACAGTATCATTAAGGTTGCAAAGGAATTCGGCGGCGTAGCGCATAGAAACGAGTTCGTCCGTGAGGTCGATGGAGTGAGGTATTATAACGACTCTATCGCTTCAAGTCCCACAAGAACCGCCCTCGGAACATTGTCTTTGTATGACGAGAAGATCATAGTTATACTTGGCGGATACGATAAACACCTTGATTACACAGAGCTTGGCGAGCTTATAGTCAAGAAGGTCAAGACAGCCGTTATTATGGGGGCTACAGGTCCGAAAATCGAAAAGGCGATCCGTGAAGCTAAGGATTACAAAGAGAATAATCCAAGGATAATAAAGGTAGAAAACATGGAGCAGGCTGTTGAAGCCGCTAAAGAAGCCGCTGTTCCGGGAGATATAGTGTCAATGTCGCCGGCGAGCGCAAGCTTTGATCTCTACAAGAATTTTGAGGAGAGAGGCGAGCATTTCAAGCGAATTGTGAACAGCCTTTGAGGAGGATCAAAAATGATTGATTTATTAACTAAGCTGTGTACCGCAAAGGGCGTTTCGGGTGATGAGATGTCGGTTTGCAGCTTGATAAAAGACGAGATTTCCAAGTACGCAGATACAGTAGTTGTGGACAGAAATAATAACGTTCTTGCCGCAATAGGCGATACAACGGAGCATAACATAATGCTCGACGCTCATCTTGACGAAATAGGTTTTATCGTTACCAATATAGACGATAACGGATTTGTAAAGGTATCGTCATGCGGCGGTATGGATTACAGAGTCGCTGCGGATTCGAGATTCAGGATCATAACCGACAGCGGCGAGATAACGGGAGTAGTATGCTGTATGCCGCCTCACCTGTCCGACGGAGGTGAAGACAAAGCACCCGCTGCCGATAGTATCTATCTTGATACGGGACTTCCGAAAGAAGAGGTAAAGGACAGAGTAAAGCCCGGCGATACGGCTGCTTATGATATATTGCCCGCAAAGCTGCTGAACAATCGCTTCAGCTGCTGTTCGACCGACAACAGAGCAAGCTGCGCTGTCCTGATAAGAGTAGCACAGATGATCAGAGAGAATCCTGTAAATACGGGTGTTACCTTTGCTTTTACTTCTCAGGAGGAGACATACGGCAAGGGCGCTATGACATCTGCATATTCGGTGAATCCTGACAAAGCTATCTGCATCGACGTCAGCTTTGCATTGCAGCAGGGTGTGTCCGAAAGTGAGAGCGGAAAGCTCGGTTCGGGTGCGATGATCTGTATTTCACCCGTGCTTTCCAAGAAGATGTACGGAAAAATGATAGAGCTTGCAAAGCAGCGAAATATACCGTATCAGCTTGAGGTTACGGGAGGATTGACGGGTACGAACGGTGATAAAATTTCTGTTACCCGCTGCGGTATTCCTACGGCAGTGGTATCTGTTCCGCAGAGGAATATGCACACCCCCGCAGAAATAATAAGTCTTGACGATATTGAAAATACCGCAAGGTTAGTATATGAATATCTGAAAGAAACGTGTTGAGGAGGGTAACGTATGAATATGAAATTGCTCAGGAAACTGTGTCTTACAAACGGTGTATCATCGGGTGAGGAAGAGCTGAGAAGTATTATTATTAAAGAAATAGACGGCTATGCCGATGAAATGTATGTTGATAAAAGCGGAAATCTGATCGTTTTTAAGAAAGGCAGAGAGCGTGCGGAAAACAAGTTGCTTTTGTCTGCCCATATGGACGAGGTAGGCTTCATTGTTACGGGTATAAACTCCGACGGTACACTGTCTGTTGATGAGGTCGGCGGTATTGACAGAAGGGTGATTCTTGGAAAGAAAGTGCGTCTGTGCACTTCAAATATTGAAGGTGTTTTTGGGATAAAGCCTATCCATCTGTCAAACGGCGACAGCAGAAACGAGATCCCGAAGCTAAAGGAAATGTATATTGATATCGGCGCAGCGGATAAAGGTGACGCCGAAAAATATGTTACTGTCGGTGAGCTTGCTGCCTTTGATGGGAGATATGAAGAAACCGAAACCTCGGTCATTACAAAGGCGATAGATGATCGTGCAGGCTGTCTTGTGCTTATTGAGATGATAAAGTCCGATATTCCCTATGATATGTACTTCTCATTTGTTGTGCAGGAGGAGGTCGGATTAAGGGGAGCTAAAACTGCGGCATATTCCGTAGATCCCGATTATGCTATCGTTGTCGAAACAACAACTGCTGCAGATATTCCAGGGAACGATGAGAGCAAAACCGTTTGCTGCCTTGGCGAAGGGCAGCGGAAAATGCTGGTGTAAAAGCTCAGGCCAAACGTGCTGTTGCAGGTGGAAACGACGCTGGTGTTATAAGCACAACAAGGAGAGGCGTCAGGACAATAGCCGTATCGCTGCCGTGCAGATACCTTCACTCACCGAATACGATAGCAAATAAGTCTGACCTTATTGCTGTATCAAAAACTGTGAATGAATTGGCTGCGATGATTGCAGGCGGAAACGTATGATATATATAAATGATTTCAGCAGGAAATTTGAACTGACATTGAACGAGGTTTGCAGACATTCTCCGCATGGTGCAAGGATAATATCGTATTTTAATGCATATCACGGTATAAAGTATAACTTTCTTGACTTCTGGCTTCAGACAAATGATTCTGGGAGACCTTCATGTGCTGTTTGCAGATACTACTCAACATTGATCATTTGCGGCGAGTCGTGCTATATGGCAGAACTTGATAATTTTGTTTGTATGCTCTCCCCTGCGGTGATCATGTGTGATACGAATTATGATTTCTCTTACCAGTGCAGTTGTGCAGGAGGAGAGATAATGAGATGTAAAAAACTGAATGACTGCGCAGAGAAAAAACACAGTATTCACCGTTCGTCAAGCGATATGTCATATCTTAGAAAGATATATGATCTTCTGTGCAAAACCGATGACAGGATCTCACCTGACAGCTTTGAGGATTATTTTCTCGATATTTCACATAAGATACGCCACGGTGCGGCGGAGGTGTATTCTATATACAACGGGAATGATCTCTTATCAACTGCATCTGTAACCGTCATGAGTGATAGTGCGGCAGTGATAGGCTGTGTTGCAACAGACTTTGCTTACAGAGAAAAAGGATTGGCATCTGAACTGGTCGGTTATATTACAGAAAAGCATCTGAATAAGGAGAGAGAAGTCTTTTTGCAGAGAGAAAAACCGATCGGCTTGTATGAACGGTTGGGCTTTGAAGTGTGCGGCGAATGGTATGAATATAAGAGGAAATAATACTCTTGTGTAGACCGGAGATGTGTATACAAAAAATAAGACGGGGTTATCGAAGACAAAATTTTGATTGATATTGAAAAGGAAGCAAAAATGCGATATAATTATGATGTCGAAATTTGCTGGAATATATATTTCGGGAGGAATTCAAAATGGGTATACAATTATTGGAATACAGGGGACATATAAGGAACTGGCGTGATCTGAATGCCGAGCTTGGAATTACGGAAACTTTGCCCAGGGAAGAGCGCGAACGCATCATTATTACTAAGGGTTTTGAAAAATGGGGTACAGAGATCGCAGATCACTTGTACGGTATGTTTGCATTTGCAATTGAGGACGGAGATTCTATTGTTTGTTTAAGAGATCACTTCGGTACGAAACCGTTCTACTACTATATTACAGATGACGGACGACTGCTTCACGGTACGTTTATCAGAGATATAATTGATCAGGACGGATTTAAGAAAGAGCTTAACGAAGAGATGCTTCAGCTTTACCTCACGCTGACTTATTGCGGCGGTGAGAATACGTTTTTCAAGGGACTTAAAAAGCTCATGCCCGGTTGTTATCTGGTTTTCAAAGATGGCAAAGCCGAGATAACAAGATACTGGGAGCCGAAGTTTGCCCCCGATGACAGCAAGCCTATTGAGGAGTATGCAGACGAAATACACAACACACTTATCGAGATCATGAAACAGGTAAAGGATGATGACGAAACAGCCGAATCATTCCTTTCGGGCGGTGTGGATTCATCGTATGTTTTTGCTATGAGTGACGCAAAGGTATCGGACTCCTGCGGATACACCGACGAGCGTTTCGACGAGTCAAAGCTTGCGAAAAAGACCGCAGAGCTTCTGGGTCGTGAGAATATAACCGCAATTATTACTCCTGAGCAGTATTTTGATGCTGTCGGGTATGTTTGCGAAAACATGGAACAGCCGCTTGCTGACGCTTCCGCAATCGTTTTTGCGATCGCCTGCAAAGCAACAGCGGAGCATACGAAGCTGTGTTATTCCGGTGAAGGCTCCGACGAGTTTTTCGGCGGATATAATATGTATAGGAATGCAGAGCGTTACGGTGATAACCTCAAGGATTTCTATGTAGGAAACACTATGATCATGAAGGAAGACGAGAAAAAAGAGCTTCTCAAAAAGTACTATAAAGGTGTTCTTCCGATAAGCGTAGTGGGAGATCTGTACGATCGTATGGAGGGCATGGATCCTCTGTCGAAAATGTCAAACGTAGATATTCAGATCTGGCTTGAGGGCGACATTTATCTTAATGTTGACAAGATGAGCGAAGCCTGCGGACTGGAGATAAGAATGCCTCTGACAGACCGCAGAATATTTGATATCGCTTCAAGGATGCCTTCGGAATATAAGGTGAATGCGGAGCAGAACAAGGTCGCTTTCAGAATGGCTGCTTCAAAGGTGCTGCCCGATGAGATCGCGTTCAGAAAGAAGCTTGGTTTTATTGTGCCGATCCGTATCTGGATGGCCGATGAACGCTACAATGCAAGCGTTCGTGAAAAGCTGTTCGGAACAACAGCCGAGAAATTCTTCAATACTGATAAGATCCGTGAGATATTCGATTCGTACATCGGCGGTCAGAGTGATCTCTGGAGAAAACTCTGGACAATCTATGTATTTGTCGTATGGTATGATATTTATTTTAAATAATCTATAACAAAACTGCCCTTTTCGGTTCAAGTCGAAAAGGGCTTATTATTTAATCATTTTTAATCAATTTTCATGAGGCTTTATTACCAATCGGTCATCGTTGCTGTATGTGTTTACACTTTGAACAATTCCTATGCATACCATTATAACCATAAGCGAGGTTCCTCCTGCACTGAAAAACGGCAGTGTAACACCTACAACTGGAAGGAATCCGAGCACCATGCCGAGATTGATGGTTACCTGCGCCAGGATAAGACCAAATATGCCTATACACAGATTCTGACCAAACTCATCTCTTGCGTGTGCCGATTTATAGAATATTCTTAGAAGCAGTGCAAGGAACATTATAAGTATAATGCAGCAGCCTAAGAATCCAAGCTCTTCACCTGCTACGGTGAAAATAAAATCATTTTCCTGCTCGGGTACAATGGCATATCCGACACGCTGACCTTCAAACAAACCCTCGCCCGTATAACCTCCTGCCATTATGGACAGCTTTGCCTGATATTGCTGCCATCCGTATACTGTTTTTGCGTTTTCATCAAGGTTTAAGAGAATGAGTATTCTGTTTCTCTGATCATCATTCAGTATTTTTGCCCAAACAAACGGGGTACTCAAAAGTACAACTCCCAGTGTACCTAAATAATATCTCCATTGAACCCCCGCCGCAAAAGTCATGATTACAAAAATCAGTGCGAAGATAAGCGCCGAACCGTCATCGCCCTGAAAATGGATCAGAACTATCGGCAATGCACCATGAACGGCAAGCAGACAAATGTGAGGGAAAGATGTAATCCTGTTATTTTTTGACAGTATGCTGAGATGGACAGACAGCGTGACAATAAAACACAGCTTTACTATCTCGGAGGGCTGCAGAGAGAATCCTCCTACATTTATCCACGCAACATCATCTGTTCCCTCTACTCGTATACCATATAAGAAAACCAATGCTATCAGCCCAAAGCCTACTGCGCCAATCAGCCACCATAGCTTGTATATGAATTTGTAATCTATACATGAGATTACCAGTGCGCCGATTGTTCCGAGAACTAACGCAATAGTCTGTGTCCTGAGATAATTGTAGTTCCCGGCACGCTGCATACTTGCGATCAGCAGCAAGCTAAGAACATTAAGTGCAATTACCATAAGCCACATGAATTTGTCCGTGTATTTGAAGTAAGAGGATATTTTACCTAAAATAAATTTCATAAGCATCACCTGTTAAAATTATATATGAAATTTGTTGCACAATCAAGAAGAAAATAAAAAAATCGATATAATTTTTTCAATATTGTAAGAAAACAAAAAATAAAATAATCACGGTTGTATTAAACACGAAAATGTGCTATAATCCATATGGAAATTATTATGTATAGGTGTTTTTATGTCAGTATTTATATCTAATAGTCCCGAAGAAACGATAGAGCTTGGAAAGCGGATCGCAGCAGCGCTTCAAGGGAACGAAGTGATAGCCTATTTCGGCGGTCTGGGAATGGGAAAAACCACACTCACGAGAGGTATTGTTGATGGATTGGGCGGAGATGATATGGTATCGAGTCCGACATTTGCGATAGTGAATGAGTACCGTGCAAAATATAATATATATCATTTTGATATGTACAGAGTCTCAGGCTGGGATGACCTGTATTCCACAGGGTTCTTTGATTACCTGGATACGGGCGTTATTATCATCGAGTGGAGTGAAAATATCGAGAACGCTTTGCCAGATGGTTACATAAGAATTGACATCTCGAAAGGGAACGATGATGAGAAAAGAATTTTTAAGATCGAGGGGATAGAGGTATGAAGATATTTGCAGTTGATACTTCTGCAAAATGTGCGTCTGCAGCAATTACCGATGAAGGTGAAATAAAGGGAGAGTTTTTTCTCAACTGTATGCTGACTCACAGTGAAACTCTGATGCCTATGACTGAACTTTTGTTCAGGAGCTGCCGCATTGACCCCAGAGATATAGACTGCTTTGCTGTTAACGGCGGACCGGGGTCTTTTACGGGTATAAGGATCGGAGTAGCACAGATTAAGGGTATGTCTTATGCGCTCGGCAAGCCCTGTGTGTCTGTATCGACGCTTGAGAGTATTGCGTATAATTTTCAGCCAAGCGGCGGCGTTATATGCTGTGTTATGGATGCAAGGTGCAATCAGGTGTATAATGCCCTGTTTGAGGTAAAAGAGAACGGTGTAGTAAGGCTGTGTGATGACCGTGCTTTAAGCATAGAGGCATTAACCGAAGAATTACAGAAGCTTGGCAAAAAAATAACGCTCGCAGGTGACGGTGCGTTGCTGTGTTATAACAGAATGATGTCTGAAATTTCGGGAATAGAGATAGCCCCGGAAAATATCAGATATCAGAGAGCAGCAGGCGTTTGCTTTGCCGCCGAAAATAAGTTTGAAAAAGGTGATACATTAACATCGGCACAACTGATGCCGATGTATCTCAGATTACCGCAGGCTCAAAGAGAGCTTATGGCGAGAAAAAATAATAAATAAAAAAGGAGAGAATGATCATGATAGCTTTGGGAGCAGATCACGGCGGATTTTGTCTGAAAGAGGCAATAATCGAATATTTAAAAAGGAACAATATCGAGTATAAGGATTACGGTTGTTACAGCGAGGAGTCGGTTGACTATGCCGTATACGCAAAAAAGGTTGCAGATGCTGTTGCAGGCGGAGAAGCAGAGAAAGGGATACTCTGCTGTGGTACGGGAATAGGTATCTCTATTGCCGCAAATAAGGTAAAGGGTATTCGTGCGGCTGTTGTTACGAACGAATTCTGTGCGGAGATGACTCGCAGACATAACGATGCAAATATACTTGCTATGGGCGGCAGAGTTATTTCTCCGGAAACAGCAGTTAAGCTGACAGATATCTTCCTCAATACTGAATTCGAGGGCGGCAGACACGAGAGAAGAATCGCTCAGATCGCTATGATAGAGAATGGTGAGGATCTGTGAATGAAGAATAGCGTCATCAAAAATAAGGTTGGGATTATCGTACTGGCGTTGTTGACGACGGTTTCTCTGAGTGCGTGTCAGATCGTGATCGGCGATAAAGAGATCTATAACTCCGAATCAGCAGTTCAAACAGATTCTTCGGCATCGGATGAGGAAAAACGTGACGGAAACACAGACCCCGATAAAGCAAATTCTCTCAGAGAGTATATCGAGCTGTACTATGGTCCGATAACGGACGATTACGATGAGATGGAATCCGATGGTATGGTTTCTGTTATAGTCGAGGATAAGGAATATGGTTTTATGTACTTTGTAAAAAAAGCAAAGGATGCGCCATACTCCGAATGCGAATCGAACTTTGCAACAATGTACAAAGGCTATATCCATGATGCAGAAGAGGAAAATATAGAGTCGCTTGTAGACGGAATTAATGATAAAGTGGAGTTGAACTTCCTTGAATCGGATTTCATTCTCGGTGAATTCAGTTTATCGGATACTTCAAAAGCTCCGGAGCTTACCGAAAAGCTTAGTGCGATCTTTGAAAAATACGATGATCGTCATTTTTATGATGGTTACCTCATTACCGCAAAGGATCAGAACGGAGATCTCATAGGTTCATATACGATCGGAAATGGTTATATGCCGGAAACATAAATAGATAATTCTTGTTGTATTTCTTGCTGCAGTGCCGTTCAGGGCGTGCGGTATTGCAGTGAGATATATGTAAAAAAATCAAAAAAAGTATTGACAAAGCTTTTTATCTATGCTATAATAATCAAGCACTCAGATGAGAGGCAAGCGAAAATTCGCTGGTGTAGCTCAGTTGGTAGAGCAGCTGATTTGTAATCAGCAGGTCGGGGGTTCGAGTCCGTCCACCAGCTCTTTATTCTGCAATGA
>OMYH01000025.1 GCA_900315255.1 uncultured Eubacteriales bacterium
AAGGATGTTACATCAAGCGTGACGGTATCCAAACCCGACATGACTTCGGCAGGAACAAAGACGGTTACGGTAACATTTGGCGGAAAGTCGGCAACATTCAATATCACGGTATCGAATGCGACAGTATCGAGCATTGCGATAACAACAAAGCCGAGCAAGGTTTCCTACATAGTGGGAGAAACGTTCAGCACCTCGGGAATGAAGGTCACTGCGACATACAACAATAACACAACGAAGGATGTTACATCAAGCGTGACGGTGTCCAAACCCGATATGACTTCGGCAGGAGTTGAACAAGTTGTTGTATCATTTGAGGGTAAGAATGCCGCATTCGAGATCAGCGTCACTCCTGTTGCGGTAACTTCGATTTCTTTGTCTGCTCCGTCAAAAACAGATTATTATATCGGGGAAGTTCTTGATACAACCGGCATACAGGTTACGGCATATTATAATAACGGTACATCACAGGATGTTACAACATTGGCAAATATATCAGAACCTGATATGACCACTGCCGGCACAAAAACGATCACAGTAACATATGAAGGATACAATGCGTCATTTGAAATAACCGTGACGGAGGTCAATATTACGGGACTTGAAATGACTAAAGCTCCCGATAAGCTCAATTATTACGTCGGAGAAGCGTTTGCCGCAGACGGAATAGAAGTGATAGCGTCCTATAATAACGGTGAAAAAAGAGATGTGAGCAGCAGCATAGAGTTTTCATCTCCCGATATGAATGCGGCTGGTACGGTATCTGTTACGGGATCTTTTGGCGGTTATTCTGTCGATTTTACCATTATCGTTGAAGACGTAACAGCAGTATCTTTGACTATTGAAAGCCTTCCTGTAAAAACGGAGTATTTTGTCGGCGATGAGTTCGATATTACAGGGATAAATGTATCTGCCGGGTTTAACAATTCAACCACACGAGATGTGAACGATAGCATATCTGTTTCACAGCCTGATATGTATACCGAAGGAGAGAAAACTGTTGTTATCTCATTCGGCGGGCAAACGGCAGAGTTTACGATCAATATAATATCAATCACGGCTGTTTCTATGAACATTATCAGTCTTCCCACTAAGACTGAGTATAATATAGGTGAATCGTTTGTAACTGACGGTATCATGATTTCTGCCGAGCTTAACAACGGAACATCACAGGATATTTCAAACATGGTTGAATATTCCATACCTGATATGACTACAGCTGGAATTAAGCAGGTTACGGTATCATATGGCGAGCTTACCGCAGACTTTGTTATCAATGTGCTGTCTGTTTCATTACAAGAGATCATGGTTTCAAGTGATCCGACTAAGGTGAATTATTATTCGGGTGAGGTATTTGATCCGGCGGGAATAATCGTAATTGCGGTTTTCGATGACGGAACAGTTGTTGACGTAACCGATAAAGTTGAGTACATAATACCCGAAATGAGTACGGCAGGAACAAAGGATGTCGGGATTACCTACGAAGGGATAAGCACCTCTGTTTCGATCACGGTGAACGACGTCCGTGCTGCCGGGGTTACGATCACTCAGAATCCCTATAAACTGAACTACTTTGTAGGAGAAACATTTGATCCTACAGGTTTAACAGTGACAGCGACATTTGACGATGGAAGCACAAGCGATGTAACAAACTGCGTTATCTTGTCCGACCCCGATATGAGTTCCGAAGGAACAAAACAAGTCACGGTGACGTTTGCCGATTTAAACACTGAGTTTACGATAGAAGTTCTGACAGCTGAAGTAACAGCTATTTCGTTTGCACAATTACCCTATAAGGTAGAGTTCAGATTAAACGATGAGTTTATCTATGACGGAATAGCGGTTCAGGCAGAATTCACCGATGGAACGACACAGGATATTTCATCAAAGATCAATGTCTTGCCTCCCGAGATGTCTGTGGAGGGAGAGCAAAAGGTATTTGTTGAGTTTAACGGTCTTTGTATCGAGTATACCATTACTATCAGTGACCTTGATGTGATCGGTATTGAAATAACTTCACTGCCAACAAAAACAATCTTCATTACGGGTGAAGATTTTGTGACCGACGGTTTGGCTGTTGCAGCAAATATGTCTGACGGAAGTACAAAAGATGTTACCTACAGAGTGAATATTACCGAGCCTGATATGACAGCGGAAGGAACACAATTTGTTATTTTGTCATATAACGGATTAACGACATCCTATCCTATAACGATTGAACCCAATCAGCTGTTGTCGGTAGTTATACTTCAGAATCCGACAAAAATCGAATACTTTGTTGGTGAGATATTTGAATCGGGCGGAATGATCGTTACCGCAAATTACAGCGACGGAAGTTCGATTGATATTACCAATAATGTCATATTCTCGGATGTTGATATGAGTACACCGGGCACCAAGCAGGTGGTTGTAATGTATGAGGATCATCAGGCATCGTTTGAAATAATAGTCAACGAACTTGTTCCGGCGAACTTGAATATTATAGAACTCCCTGCTAAAAGGCAGTACCGCATCGGAGAAGATTTCGACTCAACGGGTTTGATCATTACTGTTATGTACACTAACTATGCAGAGGAAAATATTACAAATGACGTCACAATTCAGTTGCCTGATATGAGTACATCTGGAAATAAAACAGTAATTCTTGCGTACAAAGGTCTGACCGCAGAGTTTGAGATAAGCGTATATGATGACAGTGTAAGAGAACTCAATATATTGTCTTATCCGACAACTATGACTTACTATGTAAACTCCGGGATCGATCTGTCAGGATTGTCTGTTACTGCGGTTATGGGTGACGGTTCTACATCAGACGTCACAGCAGAAGTTGAGGTCGCTTTCCCTGATATGAGTTCAGCGGGCGAGAAACAGGTCATTATTTCATATCAAGGAGTTTCGATTTCGTTTGATATTAGTGTTGTAGAGAATAATGTTGTATCTGTAAACGTGAACCCTCCGACCAGGAGTATATATTTTATCGGTGAAGAGTTAGATGTGTCAACAATGTCCGTTACAGCAGTTTACAGTGACGGTACGGAAGAAGATGTCACTGCTCAGGCCGAAATCAACGGATTTGACAGTATTACGGCAGGGGTTAAAACAGTAACAGTAACTTATAATGGTATTCAGTCAAGCTTTACCGTCGAAATTGTTTCGGCAGAACTGGTTTCATTGGAAGTAACTCCACCCGTTAAGACAGAATATCGTACTAATGAAAACTTTGATTCAACAGGTATGGTTGTAACTGCTGTTTACAGCGACGGTACAAACCGAGACGTAACGCATCAGGTTCAGATAACAGGTTTTGACAGCAGTGTGACAGGCACAGTTGATGTTAGTGTGTTGTTCGCAGCGTTAAGCGCCTCATTCTCTGTTAGTATTATCGATAGAGTCTACATCCTCGGTGACGCCAATGGTGACGGACGGATAACTACAAAGGACTCGCTCAGTGTTCTGCGATATGCTATCGGTTTGTGGAAAGATGTTACAGAAGATCAGAAGGCTGCGTTGGATGTTGACGGAAATGGAAAGGTGACAGCGTCAGACGCACTTAAGATACAGAGATATGCAATCGGTCTTGTGAAAGCATTCAGAAAGGGATGAGAATATTATGAAGATTACTTTTCTCGGAGCTGCCCACGAAGTAACAGGTTCATGTACTATGATAGAAACCGGGAATGTGAAATTTCTTGTTGACTGCGGTATGGAGCAGGGACCCGATATTTATGAGAACTGCGAGATCCCCGTATCTCCGACAGATATTGATTTCGTGCTGCTTACTCATGCGCATATAGATCATTCGGGCAAGCTTCCCCTTCTGTCTAAGCAGGGATTCAAAGGCAGTATATACACGACCTTTGCCACAACGCGGCTTTGCCGCATTATGTTGGAGGACTCAGCTCATATTCAAGAGATGGAGGCGGAGTGGAAAAACAGAAAATCTAAACGCTCGGGCGGTATAGAGTATACTCCGATATATACAACATCGGATGCAGAAAACTGCATGAAGCTGTTTCACCCGTGCAGATACGAAAAGAATATCAGAATATCCAATTTTATTTCGGTAAGGTTCATAGACGCAGGGCATTTGTTGGGTTCTGCATCGATTGAAATAACCATAACCGAAGACGGTGTAAAAAAGGTAATTCTGTTTTCGGGCGATGTGGGCAATATAGACAGACCGCTTATAAAAGACCCGACAAAGCCTGAATACGCCGACTATGTAATTATTGAATCTACATATGGCAACAGACTTCATGGTGTACGGGCAGATTATGCAACGCAGCTTGCAACTATCATCTATGAAACATTTGAGAAGGGCGGTAATCTGATAATCCCTTCATTTGCCGTTGGCAGAACCCAGGAGATGCTGTATCTTATCCGTGAAATTAAGGAAAGCGGCTATCTGAAGAAATTCGGCAATTTCCCTGTATGGGTAGACAGTCCGCTTGCTGTGGAGGCTACAGAGATATATAGCGAGGATATGTACGATTACTGTGACAGTGAAACTCTTTCGCTGCTGAAATCAGGCATAGACCCAATAAAATTCCCAAATCTCAATCTTGCGATCACAAGCGATGATTCTATCGCTATTAATAACGACCCGACACCGAAGGTTATACTCTCCGCCAGCGGTATGTGCGAGGCAGGTCGAATCAGACATCATCTCAAGCATAATCTGTGGAGATCGGAATCTACAATATTATTCGTGGGCTATCAGGCAGAAGGAACTCTCGGCAGAACAATCATTGACGGAGCAAAGAGAGTCAAGCTTTTCGGTGAAGAAATATCCATCAATGCTCGTATTGCAACGATGGAGGGTATAAGCGGTCATGCGGATATGAATATGCTGCTCGCTTGGCTCGGAAATATCAAAAACAGACCTGAAATGATTTTTGTAAATCACGGCGGCGATACTGTGTGCGATGATTTTGCTCAGACTATCGTCAGACGTCTTTCTGTTCCCGCAGTAGCACCGTATATGGGTGCGTCTTATGAATTAAGCGACTATCAATGCATTTCTTACGGCAACAAAACCAAGCTGAAAACAAAGGTCAACAAGAAGGCTAAGGCCGTTTATGACAGACTGCTTCAGGCAGGGAAAAGACTTCTGGAGGTTATCGAACAGAACAAAGGGCTTGCAAACAAGGATCTCGCTAAATTTGCCGATCAGATCAACGAACTGTGTAATAAATGGGAACGTAAATAACAAAAGCCCTCTCTCGGTTTTGAGAGAGGGCTTTTGTTTGCTGTCGTCTGATGTGACAGGGTTATCCGAATTCATAGAAGAATCATTGTCTGTTATCAGTATATCATTATCCGAAACTGTCAGCGGATAATGATAATATTTTTTCAATTATCCTTCAAAGTTTTTGCGCCTACTACAATAAGTATAACTCCAAGTATCATAAATGGTATCATTATTACTATTGAAACAGTATTAAACCTGCTTTCGGGGAGCGTCAGGCGAACGTCTGAAGGATTGTCTTTTGAAACGTATATTGTTACCTCTTCATCTCTGCTGTATTTTCGGTCTGCTGCCAAGTCCTCTGCAGTGAGAGTCTGAGAATCCCAGGTATAATCTACCGAAATAAAGTACTCCTCATTATCTCCCTGAGTATGAGTAAAGCATTCTTTGCAGATTGCGGTTATTTCTTCTGCCGAGTCGGTGTAGCTTTTTACCTCGACATAATTTCCGACATTGAAAATCAGAATAAAACAGAACATAGCCGTGAGAATAATTCCCGAAGTGATAAATACTATTGAAGTTCGTTTATTAAAGCTCATAATAATTCCTTTCTACATCCATTTCTTTTTCTTGAAAACGATTATATTCACAGCAACGACTATAACACTAATTATCGTGAGAACGGGATAGCTCCATTTGTAATTAAGCTCGGGCATATATCGAAAATTCATTCCGTACCAGCCTACGATCAGTGTCAAAGGCATGAATATCGTAGTTACGGCAGTAAGAATTGTCATAATGTTGTTTTGCTTTATGTCGAGGTGCATTTTGTATAAATCTCGGATCTGCATTGTATAATCACTGATCGCCGAAGATGTGTCAAGCAAGCGCTCAATACGGTCTGTAAGCAGTCTGAAGTAACGGAGATTCTCTTTTAAGAAGAAATTGTTTTCGTTTTCTGTAAAAACCTCTGCCATATCCAAAAGCTGTTCGTAGTGATTATGCAAATCACGCACATCTCCTCGAATATCGTTTACTCTGTCGATCGATACGCTGTCCTGCTCATGTGTGATCGCACTTTCCAGCCCATACAGTTCCCATTCGTAGCGTGACATAAGCTGTTGATCTCCGTTTATGAGCTGATCGATGAAATCATAGATAAATCTTTCAAGACAAGGTACACGCCATTTTTTTGTGTTCTGTATCTGTGTGGTTATACGAAGCGCTGTTCCGCTGTCATCAATAAAAACGATTCCCTTTTCATCAAGGGCAAATGCGAACGTCGTGTCTTTTTGTGTGAAGTCCAGCCTGTTGGGGATAGAGAATGTTCCTGTGATAGAATCATAGTTGGCTTCAGCTTTTGTGGTAACTATATTGGACACATCACCGGGATCTATCTCAATGCCCATGTCGAATTGTTCACGTCTGTTTTTCCACTGCTCACCGGATATAACTGCTACATAGGGTGTATTTTTGTTTTGCAGAGTTTCACTCTCAAGAGATCTCAGTGTTTCTTCTATAACATAGAGCAATGTTTAATCATCACCTTTCGGATAAATCGGTACCTGATTTTCTAAATCTGGCGCTGTATTCTTTGAGATCGAATTTCTTAGAGTAAATATAATAAATGATCGTGCTTCCGATTATGCCGATCGCCATTCCGCAGAGTACGTCTGTTGGATAATGCACACCGAGATATAACCGTGAAAAAGCCACCAGAAATGCATATACTACAGTGAGTACAGCTAAAGGATGGGGGATAAATCTAACAAATATCCCCGCTGCAGCAAATGAAGCCGTTGTGTGACCCGAGGCGAACGAATAATCCGTCGGTCTTTTTGCAGTGAGAGGAATCAGGTCGTTGTATGTATCGAACGGTCTGGCACGCGCTACTGTGTTTTTGATCAAGACATTGTTTATCAGCAGACACAGAAGCAGGGAAGATAGTCCCATTGCCCCAAGAAGACGGGTTTTTTTGAAGAAAAGCAGTACAATACAAGAAATGACCCAGATCAAACCCAGATTAACAAGCATTGATGAAATATCCATAACAGGAGTGAGGATGGAGAACCTCAGATGCTCTTGTATGTACAGCAGAATATTGTGGTCAAATTCGTAGATTTGTTTTAATATACTATCCATATGAAACCTCACTAAATAATAACAAACAGCTTATTGCTAAACAATAAGCTGTTGCGTAATTTACTGAATTGAGCAATCAAGATAACGCTCAAGCTCTTCTTCGTCTCTCTTTTTCTTTTCATTGACAATGAAGACTGTTGTAATTGCAGCTGAAACTGCTGCAGCAAATGTTACGATTGCGATCAAAATTCCCAATGCTTTTTTACTCATATTAACACCTCCGAAAATTAGGGAATAATCCTATAATATAATAATATCTGATTTTAAACTGTTTGTCAACAGTTATTTCAAAAGGTTTACAAATATTTAAGGAAAGTTTACAGATTATATGGCGTGTTTCACACTACAGGAATGTTATTGTCCGAAAAATCCTCCGTCATCAAAGCTGCTGTCATTTTCATGAGTAACACCTGTATATTGATTTGTATCAATATTATTGGGTCGTCCCTGCGAATTATTCGCATACTCTCTTGCGTTGGAAGTAAATATTCCGTCGTCACTGTCGGCCTGTTCCGATTCGCGAACACTCTGTTTTGCCCGGAGCATCGCACGTTCGTGTTCTATATAATCCACCTCATCGTTTCTCTTTATTGCCGAGAAAGCCATACTCAGAGATACACCGAAGGCAACAGCAAATACTACCGCAATAATGAATCTGATCATAATAGCTTCTGGAGATACCGTAAGATCGATCATATATTCCGAAAGATTCATATCGGCTTGAGGAAGTTTCTTCGTTGAGCAGATTTCCTTGAACATATCCTCGGCATTGTCGGGAGCTTTTGTTACTATACCTGAAAATACCACGCCTTCATCGGAAATGTTTTTCAGCATTTCATTGGTTGGTGAAGAAGAGCTTGACTTAAAGAAGATCATCACGGTTTCGCCTTCTCTTTTTAACTCTCCTCCTCCGAGTGCAGCAAGATAATAATACTCTGTACGGGAGAGTGTGCCTTCCTCGCCGAATGATTCGGTATTGCCGTAAAGTGTAGTTATTGTCCCCTCAATACAACGATTCGAGCCGAGCTGAGTTTCCTGAACATCGGTAAAATCTATCGTACCGCTCAGCTTGTTGAGCATTACGGGGAGTGTAGGTATCATTATTACCAGTGTCAATACTAACAGTACTGCACTGACAACAAATTTTGGGATCACGGATGATTTCTGCATAATGATTCTCCTTTATCAGTTCTGATTATTGTTATTCGGGATTATAGGCTCATATCTGACGCCGTTGTCGGTTACGATCTGCCTGAACTGAATGTTGCCGGTGTTTGTGACTGCGGGATGTTCGGGCTCAACAGGTTCATCAAAGCCGAGTATCATGTTTTTTCCGTCGTCATATTCATCATGGTTTTCATATCCGAGCATGACGGTCTGATCATCATCGTCGTTGTTTTCATACCCGAGCATAACAGTCTGATCATCATCTGTGTTCTCATATCCGAGCATAACAGTCTGATCATCATCTGTGTTCTCATATCCGAGCATAACGGTCTGATCGTCATCATCGGTTGCTGTCTGTTGGGGATTAATTACACTCTGCTGTACGTTGAACATCTGCTGAGGATTACCCATATTCTGCTGCTGGTTGAACATCTGCTGAGATGTACCTATATTCTGCTGCTGGTTGAACATCTGCTGAGATGTACCTATATTCTGCTGCTGGTTGAACATCTGCTGAGATGTACCCATATTCTGCTGCTGGTTGAACATCTGCTGAAATGTACCTATATTCTGCTGCTGGTTGAACATCTGCTGAGGATTACCCATATTCTGCTGCTGGTTGAACATCTGCTGAGATGTACCCATATTCTGCTGTTGGTTGAACATTTGCTGAGAAGTGCCTACTCCGTTCTGAGTGGGAAATATCTGCTGAGAAGTTCCGATACCTGTCTGTGCAGTATAGAACTGCTGTGATGAATCATAACCCGATTGTGTTGCATATATCTGCTGAGAAGTGCCTACTCCGTTCTGAGTAGGGAATATCTGCTGTGATGTTCCTACTCTTGTTTGCGGTCGGAATGTATCATTAGCTGCAGACATATCCTGAGCACCTGTGTTTAGCTGTTCGGGATATACGGCTGATTTAGTGCCTTTGAGGTAAAGTATAAGACATACGACAGCAGCTGCGATCGACAAGAGGCTCATAACACAACCGATAATAAAACGACCTGCTTTGCTTCCTATTGGCGCAGTGCAGTCATATATGTAAGGAACCATTTTGAATTCACTGATGTCAATGTTATAGCTGTCTTTAAACTCATCGGTATTTTTTGTTTTCCATGTTTCAAATGCCGATTCAACATCGGAGTTTGAATTGATGAGTGTTCCTTCTACAGGGACACCAAGTTCGAATAAATACTCATACGAAGAGTCCTCAGGAGCCTTGTACAGCTTCTCCAATTCCAGGCTGGTATCTGAAGCGGTATCTGATTTAATGATCAATACATATTTGTCATCATCGTCAAACGGAACTGCGTAATAATAAGCTTTGGCTTCCTTTGAATCCTTACCGTTCTCAATGTATTCCGTTACAACACGGTCATATATATAGTATATATTGCCCTCCATAGACAAACCTTTTTTCAGTTCGTACTTGGAGACGGTATTATAATCTTCTATATTGCCGGAAACACTGGTAAAGAATGATCCTGCACCCTGAACAGCTACGATTATACCGATTGCCAATACAACACAAGATACAGATAAAATCGAGATCAGCACCGATAGTTTGATTCTTTTATTCTTCATTATTTGGCCTCGCTTTCATTGACTATATATTTCTGTCATACGGATTATATGATTTTAAATCTCCTATCCGGATATCTGCGGAATTAACTGCATCGGTTCTTCCGTATGCATTGGGCATTGTGCTGTTCACAGGGATCGTGCTTCCCTGCGTGGGTGTGGAATTAGTCTGCTCGGGAATGAAGCTCATTCCCGGAGTGGGCGGCAGTATATTGTTCTTACCTCCCTTGGCAGCAGTAACAATGAATACTATCCATAATACAACTACCAACATCAATACGACACAAGCAACAATGAAAAAGATGAGCGTTGCCGTAAAGGTATGGGAACAGTCAAGAATATAGCCGCACACCTGTGTGTCTGCAGGTAATTCACCGTATATCCCCGCATAATTCTCAAACCAATCATCGTACTCTTCCATTACATTATAGTTCAAACTCTTGAATACTCCTTCAATTGTGCCGAGAGATGGATCTCCCGATATGTCATCAAGCATACTGTCCATTATGTACTCAAACTTTGTTCCTGGACTCGTCTTCACAATGAGTGTTTCTTTGTCTTTAAATTGTACTGCATAGTAGTAATTATTTACCGTAGTTTCACCGGTATCCGAGTCTGTGGAGTATGTCGTAAAGAAGCAGTCATACACCCTTACAGGCTTCATTGAAGCATAGCGGTTTGTCTGTATTTCATCGGGTTGGAAATCGTAAATATCCTTTATTCCGTACTTGATCCTGCCGAAAACAGGTCCTGAAGTAATAAAAATAAAAACAATGCTCAATAATACAAGCACGATAGATACAAATATACTTATACAGCCTCCTGCTTTTCCTCTTTTCATATCATTGACTCCTTCTTACTATTCGCCGAAGAATCCATCATCGCCGCTTTTCTCACCCTGACGCTGAAATTGTCCGTATGATATTTCTCTGCTGTTGTAATGGTCGACATTCCTCGTACTTGAATCAAACACCCTTGTAGTGCTGTATTTACCGTCGTCATTGTCTGTTCTCACAGCGGGGTTATAATCCTGAGTGGTACTCTGCTGTTCTTCCGGCGGTCTGCGGTTAGCTGCAATATAGCTCTCTCTGACGGTGTATTCGTCTGCCATTACGACAGCTTTTGCTCTTTTAATAATAATAAATATTGCTATAAAAAGAATAATAAGCAAAGTGATTCCGAAACTAAATCTGAATACAAATCCCGAATATGGGTGAGAGCAATCTATGATATAATTATACACAATAATATCATTTTTTCCTGATAGATTGATCCGGTCTTGTGCTATAGCAGTCATGTTTTGTTTCGGTATGAATCCTGTTGCGTTTATCCATACACCCGTTTTAGAGATCTCGCTGCTTCTGTTATCGTTTTCTTCTGTATTAAGCAGTGAAGCAAGTTTTATATCAGTTTCAGAACCCTTAATTACAGTGAGAAGAACATTACTGCCTTTGTTATCTATAGGTACGATATATATATTGTGATATTCACTGATAGATTTATCTTTGAAATCGGGTATGTATTCCGTATAATAATCTGTTACATTTGCCGTAACATTATTTATCCGACCATTTATCGGTTGATTTGTGGAAAAATTATCTTGATCTATATCTTTAATGTACAGCTTACCCGAAATGAGTCCCTTGAAAAATACCGCAGAATTTGCTGTGATAAATAATATAGACACAGCTAACCATATTACTATACCTAAACAGATCAATCTGCCCTTATGACTGCCGAATATTCCTCTTACCATAAGCATGCCTCTTTCGTAATGTGTCGTTCTTGTTGTTTATTATGTTTGAAAGGAAATATCATTCTGTTCAGTTACCGAACCTGTTGTTCTGCTGCGACCCGAAAGATGATCCGTAACTGCTGCCCGATTGAGTCCCCTGTGGGGAATTTGGCTGATAAGTCTGCGAAGACGACGGGTAGCCACTGCTCTGCTGCGACCTGAAAGATGATCCGTAACTGCTGCCCGATTGAGTCCCCTGTGGGGAATTTGGCTGATAAGTCTGCGAAGACGACGGGTAACCGCTGTTCTGCTGCGACCCGAAAGACGATCCATAGCTGCTGCCCGATTGAGTACCCTGTGGATATTTAGGCTGATAAGTCTGTGAAGACGACGGGTAGCCGCTGCTCTGCTGCGATCCGAAAGATGATCCGTAACTGCTGCCCGATTGAGTACCCTGTTGATAATTCGGCTGATAAGTCTGCGAAGACGATGGGTAGCCGCTGTTCTGCTGCGACCCGAAAGATGATCCGTAACCGCTGCCCGACTGAGTCCCCTGTTGATAATTCGGCTGATAAGTCTGCGAAGACGACGGGTAGCCACTGCTCTGCTGCGACCCGAAAGATGATCCGTAACCGATGCCCGATTGAGTCCCCTGTTGATAATTCGGCTGATAAGTCTGCGAAGACGACGGGTAACCGCTGTTCTGCTGCGACCCGAAAGATGACCCAGAGCTGCTGCCTGTCTGTGTTTCTTCTTGTGACAGAGAAGAACGGTCAGCTGATGAAAACATCATATCGGGGTTATATTTGTTGCTGCTTCCCAATGTTGGATATGTAGTGTTCGGGTTGTATGAACCGAATGAACCGGAAGGAACGGCAGAGCTTGCCGGTGCAAAGCTGTTTGTACGGTTTGACGATCTCGTCTTGATAAACATGAATACCGCTACTGCAACAAATGATAGAATTAAAGCAACGCCTATCCAAAATAATGTGACAAACTCTCTGACAGATTTCTTGCAGTCGAGAGTGTATGATTCTACCTTTACATCGGTAATGCCTACTTCTGCAAATGCTTCTATAGTATACTGCTCAACTTCAGACTCGGTAGGGCGAAGCACACCGCTGATCGGCACACCTGTCATGAGCAGCGGGTCTGAACCGTCACCATATGACGCCTCGTATAATGCGTCGATCTGACGATCTAATTTCGACTCCTGTTTTACCAGAACGATCAAAACGGAATCGTCTTCAAACGGCACGGCATAATAATACTCTTTGTTTGAAACAGTCGTATTGCCGTAATCGTCAACATTCTCCGTATATCCGTCGGCAACAAGACCGTACACCATATACAGATTACCCTCTACGGGCAGTTTATTTTTCAGTTGTTCTGTCTTAATGCTATTGTAGTTTTGTACCTGTCCCGAAGCAACCGAGAAGAATACTCCTGCGTTCATCGCTGTTAGTACTATTCCTCCTCCAAGCCATAAAATGATCAGCGTCATGATGAGTCTGAATTGTACTTTGTTCATAATACTTCCGAACATACCGATGTCCCCTTTCTGTTATATTAATATCCTTTTATTTAACGTCCCACGGATTCATTACATACATAGGCAAAGTAGGTAAGTCTTCGTTGGATCTATATTTTCTTGAAGCGAAATATAGAATGTTTTTGTTTGTTATATGCTGATTTTTTATCCAACCATGAAAATTCTTTGTTTTGAAATGCAGTTCGAATACATTGTAATAATTTGCAAAAAATATAATTACAGCAAATCGAAAAAAAGCCGCTCTGTATTCATTAAGCTTCCCGTGATGGGTAATATAATTTTTCAGAATACCGTATGAGAGGACATAGTCGTTGATTTTTTCGACTCTCGGCGACGTCATTATGCTATTTGCCCTTACATAATAATTATACAATGGTTTATCCGTAATTGCAACGGTTTTGGCATTAAAAGACAGTCTTGCTACGGTTGCGATATCCTCAAAATACATTGACGGAAACTTAATATTATTGTCGACGAACAACTCACGCCTGAACAGCTTATTCCATAAATAAGAACGTACAGACCAGTCCTTGATTACGTGATCGGTATAGAAGCGGCCTGAATATACTCCGCTTTTCAGCTTGCGTATCCTGACGGGTGAGTATTTATCGGGCTTGTTTTTCCGTGTTCTTACTATGCTATAGCTGCATGATGCGATCTCGCTGCTGTTGCTCTCCGCTGCATTGTAAAGCTCATAAAGATATTCTTTTTCGACGGTATCGTCACTGTCAATGAAACCGATGTATTTCCCCTTTGCCATCTCCAGACCGTGGTTTCTCGCATTGGCAACACCGCCTCTGTTATAGTGAAGGTATCTGAATCTTTTATCCTCTTCACAAAACTGCTTTGCGATCCTGCCGCTGTGGTCGCTGCTGCCGTCGTCTATAAGGAGTACCTCGAAGTTGTCAAATGTTTGATCCTGTATAGATTTAAGACAATCGTGCAGATAGTGTTCCGAATTGTATATAGGCACGATAATGCTTACTTCTGTTGATCGTTCCATATAATTAAGGGCTATCTCTTGCTTTTATTCTTAGAGATAACCTCGCTTGCCTCCTTTGGTGATAATCTGTCGTCACTTTTTCCTGTGACAGACATTGGTCCTTCGACAATAATAGTAAAATAAAATGTAATAGTTCTCCAGATAAGGGTAGCCGATTTGAGAGTAGCTGCCGTGAAAAATGCGCCGAAGAAGACCGAAAATGCAAGCTCCGACACGCCCGACGCTCCCGGAATAGGCAGCATAGAGGACACCACTGTCACAAACGCCACTGCGCACAGCATGGTGAACCATTCACCGTCACCGCTCGGAACAAGACTTTTATACACAAAATACGGTACAGAGTAGATCAGTGTTATCTGTACTGCGACTTCGGCCGCATATAATGCTATTTTCAAAGGCTTTTGTAAAAATGCTTTGTTGCTTCTGCGGAATACGTTTATCTTGGAGTCGATATTTCTGATGATTTTCTGCGACTGTTTTTTCCCCTTTACCTTCGTGAATATCGGTTGAAATAGTCTGATAAAATGCTTCAGCCATTTTGGCTTCAGTCCTGCAAGTACAACTATAGCCATTAATGAGAGCTGCATAATAAATCCTACGATAACAAACCATATTGTGAAGCTGTCCTTTATCTGTGAGAGTATGAATCGGCTTTTTGCGATAAACAGCACGATCGCATATATTGTTGCGGTAACCTGATAAATCAAAAATTTCTGAAGCAATACCGACGACGAAAATCCTGCGTCCACTCCCATGCGGCTTAATCGGTATACTTGCATTGGCTGCCCGCCGCTTGCCCCGGGAGTAATTGCACTGAAAAAGTGACCTGTAACGGCCGTTTTGACACCTTGTATAAATTTAAATTCAGGGTATTTTTCTTTCACGCACTGCCATGTGATAATACAGTCGATTATCACATTTCCTATATGACACACGAGCGCCGCCAGAAGCCAGCCCCAGACATAATGACCGTTGCCGTTTATCAGATCCTTCAGACCGTCCTTAGAGAAAATAAAAAATATAATAAGTCCAATACATACACCTATCACAAAAATATTAAAAATAATGGATAATTGTATTTTTTTCTTTTTCATTATGAAAGTCACCGTTTTATAATTGATTGTGCCATTTATAACAAACATCGATGTGCTCCGCAACTATAGGCGGCGGGTGCTATACCAACGTCGGTGGGTGGTCAAAATTCCCCGCCGACGTACTCAGGAGCTAACGCTCCAAGATGTTTGTTGATGTCGTCGCTCTCTCCAATCAAGCGAGCTTGTTGGAGCTTAGCTCCTTGTATAATAATACAACATAAGTATATCATATAGTTTGAATTGAGTCAATTATAAAAGGAAAAAGAATGCAGAATAAAGACCTTAATTCTGTCTGTCAATCGTCTTTTTCGTTTTGCTATCATGGAGAGACGGAATATTTTCCAAAAAACTCTTGAATATATTTTAGCAATATTGTATAATATATTTAATTACATTTTCCAAAGCTGCGATTCTGTCTGTCGATGTCATTGCTGCCGGATAATAAGAGGAGGACGGGATATGATATATATTACGGGAGATACTCACGGAGATTATTCGAGATTCACAAATGAAGAATTTCCTTTACAAGCAGAATTGACAAAAGACGATTATGTTATAATCTGCGGAGATTTCGGTATCTGGGATAACAGCAGGATCGAAAACTACAATTTTGATTTTTTGGAGAGCCGTCCTTTTACCACGCTGTTTGTTGACGGGAATCATGAAAACTATGATCTGCTTAACAGATTCCCTGTGAGAAAGTGGCACGGCGGATATGTGCAGTATATACGTCCGAGTGTTATTCATCTGATGAGAGGCAATCTGTACCATATTGACGGCAGCACATTTTTTACTATGGGCGGAGCTGCTTGTCACGATATACAGGACGGTATCCTTGATCCCAAAAAGAAAGATTATCACAGAAAAAAAGCCAGACTTATACGTCATGGCAGGAAGTATTTCAGAGTCAAGGGTATATCCTGGTGGGAACAGGAACTTCCGAGTGACGAAGAGTACGATAAAGCTATTGATACTCTTGAAAAATGCAGCTATAAAGTAGATTATATCATCACTCATTGCGCCCCGGACTATATTGTTGAAGGAGTATTCGGGATAAACGAAAGGAACCGTCTTACAAAGTTTCTGGGTGAGATAGGTCAGAAATGTGAGTTTCAGAATTGGTTCTTCGGGCATTATCACCGTGATTTGAAGGTAGGGGATAAGTATTATCTCCTGTATAATCAGATAATCCCTCTTCCAAACGATTGACAGAAAGGTGCGGTTACGATGAAACAACCTAAGAGAATAGGAATTTTTGGAGGGAGCTTTAATCCTATACATAACGCTCACACAGATTTAGCCGCTGCTTTCGTCAAAAAACTGAAGCTTGACAAGCTGTTGATCATTCCTGCTGCAATACCTCCGCATAAAGACAGCTCTGCTGTTATTGATCCCGTGCATAGGCTGAATATGTGCAGACTTGCGTTTGACTCTGTAAAAAAGTGTGAGGTATGCGATATAGAGATCAAACGGCAGGGGATAAGCTATACCATAGATACTTTGACTCAAATAAAGGAGATATATCCTGACAGCGAGATTTTCCTTATTATGGGAGCCGATATGTTTATGACATTGGACAGCTGGAAGAATCCCGATAGGATAATCTCTTTAGCTGCGCTTTGTACCGTTCCAAGAAACAGCGATGATTTAGCGGCGCTCTCCGAAAAGGAAACGGAATACAGACAGAGCGGAGCACAAACGGTCATACTCGACCTGAAAAAGTCCGAAATATCATCAACCATGATACGGCAGCTTATATATAATGATGAGAGCTTTTCAAAGTATGTCGATTCAAAGGTTGAAAAATATATATATGCAAATTATCTGTATATGCATAAGGGTACAGTCAGCTACGAGAGATTTGATAAGGTATTGAAGGCAAGAATGGGGGATAAGAGATATATCCACTCGATAAATGTTGCCGAGGAGGCGCAGCGGCTCGCTAAGAAATACGGAGCAGATGTTGAGAAAGCCCGTCTTGCGGGTGTGCTGCACGATATTACAAAGGAAACTCCCTCGCAGGAGCAGTATACTATAATAGAACAATGCGGAATAGAGCTTAGCTTCGTTGAGAAGTCTTCCCCGAAGCTATGGCACGCTATCGCAGGAGCAGGTTTTATACGTGATATTATCGGAATAGATGATGAAGATGTTTATAATGCAATACGCTATCACACGTCGGGCAGGGCGAATATGAGTCTGCTGGAAAAATGCGTGTTCATTGCCGATTTCACGGGTGCGGAAAGAGATTATGATGGAGTTGACGAAATGAGGGCTTTAGCAGATAAAAGTCTGGAAGAGGCTATGGCTTTCGGACTTTCCTTCAGCATCTCCGATCTTGCGAAAAGGAGGCTTGCTATTGACCCAAATTCAATAGCGTGCTATAATGAAGTAGTATTATTGGGAAAAGGAAGCAAAAATAAGTAAATATGAGGTGTTTAATTAATGACAAGTCTTGAAATTGCAAGAGAAGCCGTAAAGGCGATAGACAGCAAATTAGGAATAAAGATCAGTGTTATAAAGGTGGACAGCGTATCTGTATTGGCGGATTATTTTGTAATAGCCACCGGTTCAGGTTCAACTCATGTCAAGGCTATTGCCGATGAGGTAGAGTACAGACTGAAGCAGGCAGGTGAGAACGCAAGCCACATAGAGGGACATCGTTCCGATACATGGATACTTCTCGACTATATTGATGTTATAGTTCATGTTTTCTCTGATGAAACAAGAGAATACTATGACCTTGACAGAATGTGGGCAGACGGAGAAGCTATTGATATTTCCGATATTATAACCGAAAGATGATTTCACTGCCAACGGCAGACGAATTGTTTATACTGAATTAAAAAGCGTGGGAACAGATACATTGTCTGCTCTCACGCTTTTTGTATAAAGATGGATTGTCAAGCTGTTATCATAAGTATACGCGGAGAAGAGAGGATATCCTCTTCAAGCTCGTTTTCGGAGATTATCTTTTCTGCGCTTGTGCAGTATTGTCTGGCAATATCCCACACGCTTTCGCTGCGGTCGGCAAAGTACAAAACAACTGTTCCAAAGTCGTTTTTCTTTGGCGAGCTTTCATCGGACGTCAGCGATGTGACGCATTTTTCCTTATGCTTGGCGTAGATCTCACCCGTTACGCACATTTCTGCCCTTACCTCAATACGCTTGTCGGAGCATATTCTAAATCCTGCAGAAACGCACTTATTCTCAAGATAAGCGGTAATATCATCGCAGTCATCGGGAAGCGAGATGATGTGCGAAAACTCGGACGATCGTTCTGTGTAGAATATATTATCCTCACTGTCGACCGCAAGAATGCATATGTTGTATTTCCCGCATAAACAAGGTTTGTTGTCTTTGCGGGAGAATACAGCCGCACCCGATTCACACCATACATCTATGACCTTAACGGCAGTATTATCGGTAAGGTCAACGTTGGTTTTCTCTACGATGTTTTCGTTGAGTACGGCAAGAAGAGCGGGCAGAGAGATCTCCTCTGTATCCTGCTTTACATCATAAAGAGTCGAGTAGCAGTCGCTGATCATGGTCATTCTGTTATCTGTGAAAGCAAATGCAGTCAGGCTGATTTTGGCATTGAGTACCGGCAGAGGATCGTCAAACCCAATCTCTGAACGCAGCGAAATGCTGTGTGACATGACATTTGAACGGACGGCAATTTTGCTTGCCCCTGTGATATTTCCGAGATCGATAACCTGGCTGAACGGTATGCTGTATTCCATAGAATCTGTTTTCCCGTGATCCAGATCTGTCAGATAAAGCAGCTTTACAAGCAGCTCTCCTTTGTACATCAGCTTGCCCGAAACAGAATTAGTTTCTCCTTTGGTTATGATCACATCGCTCCGTATGACAGACTGGATCGCAGCTCTGCCCTGACCCTGCTCCAGAGTTTCGGTCACGGTGAACTGCTGATTTGTCACACTGTCAAGACGTGAGTATGGAAGAGTCGTTTTTTTCTGTTGTATATCGCTGCCTTTAATGTGGTTTACAGTCCTGACGCTGCAGCGTTCGATGACCTTGATCCCTACGTTGAATGCGCCGTGAATATTCAGTCGGCGCGGGCTTAATGCACGGCAGTTTAGATAACTGACCTTAATGTCAGTCTGGATCACTGCATTGTCGGGAGCAGATTTCAAGTTGCTTGTTATGCTGTACGGGAAGCTTTGTTCGGTACAGCGCACAGACATTTTGATAGCATCAACATAAATGATCCTTACAACAGCCGTACCCTCTATCTCTATCCTGTCCGCAGTAATATTCCTGCTGTCGATCTGCGGCTCAATACGACATTTGAGTATCTTCTGTATGTCGGGGCAGTAATCCGGCAGCCCGAAGTCGGAGTCTACGGTCTGTTCACTTGTTTCATTAAAAATGATCCTGCTGACATAGGTTGAGTCCGTTTTGATAGGGTAATTCATATGATCTCTCCTTGTTGTTACGGTAATGCCGCACAGATTCGTTGCGGCGTCACATTAAGATTCTGCATGGTAGATTATATGCAAAGATGATTGAGGATATGAGAAAAAGATAGAGTACAAGGTATTGACACTAATTTTAGGTTGCTGTATAATTATTCCATAATTGATGAGGTTTGCCTGATGATTTTTGTTTGAAAGGTTGTGAGTATATGAGCTATCCGAAACCGCTGTCAAAAAAGACTATTGAGAAAATGTTTGCTTCATGGGATAAAAAGACTGTTGATACGCTTCATATGTATTACGAAGCGTTCGCCGATCTTTACGGAATGATCCAGTTAAAGGAAGCATGGAAGATATTCAAACAATTCGAGCCGAAAATTCATAAAAAGCAGTTTATGGAGTTTTCTGACATAGTACGGCGTGAAGATGTGAAATACTATATCTATGAGATAGACGAGCTATTCAGTATGGAGAAGAGGATCGTTGGCGAGCGTTATATCGTAAATAAAGCGCTTGTATCATACGGTTACGGAAAATTCAGTGAAATTTATTTGCTTGATGAAGAACAGTATGATAAGCCTTATTATGCAAAAGAAGATTTGCTTGAAGTGTCTAAGAATCGTTTGTATGATTCCGAACTGCGTAAATATATTGCGAATATGAGGTTTACCGAAGGAGAGAATGCAGGCAAACTTTTTTCGGAAGCGATCTTTTTGACGGATACAGAGAAGTTTGATCTGGAATATTTCAAGGGCGAATCAAAAAGAAAACTTATCAGGCAGAAGGCAGACAAACCGTTTTCGGAAAAACTGATGAATGCGATCGTAGATTACATGGAGTTCTCGGATAATGTAGTGTCTGAAGTGATCAGATATCTTGCAGAGAACGGCTATACATTTGAATCGGAAGAAGAAATACAGAAGTTTGTTTCTCTGATTCAAACCTTTAATAACAAATCCCATTTGTGGCGAAACTGCGGTCATACTCCGGAGGGCCTTTTTTCCGCACATAAGAATCCTTTTCCGCCGGCTATCGGCTTTGGACCGGGACTTCAAAAGGCCTTTTCCGATGGTGACATTGAAAAGGATGAGCTTGTGCGGTATTTGAACGATCTTGGAATAGACGTAGTAGAGTAAGACGTATAAAATATAGGAGGAATTTTTTATGGATTTTAAAGATGTAGTAAAAAACAGATATTCATGCAAGAAGTATTCTGACAGACCTGTGGAGGATGATAAGCTCACTGCAATACTTGAAGCAGGACGACTGGCGCCCACGGCAAAGAACTTTCAGGAACAGCATATATATGTGCTTCGTTCGACGGAGGCATTGACGAAAATAGATGCTGTTACGCCTTGCCGCTATAACGCACAAACAGTTCTTGTGGTTGCGTTCGATAAAAACAACGTTTTCACATATCCCGGTGAGGCGAGAAACTCGGGTATCGAAGATGCAACGATCGTTGCATCTCATATGATACTGGCAGCGGCAAACGAAGGTGTTGACAGCTGTTGGATCAACAACTTTGATCCCGATCAGTTGGCAGCCGGATTGGGTCTGCCCGAAAACGAAGAGATACTCATGATCATGGATCTCGGTTATGCCGCACAAGGCGCAGGACCGCTCCCAAATCATAACAGCCGTAAAGACTTGACCAAAACCGTTACTTATTTATAATAATAGTTTTATAAAATATTTTTATTACTTTACCTCCGCTTGCCGATCGGTATAGCGGAGGCTTGCTGTATATTTACACGTTTTCTCGTTGTTCTTGTTGTTTTGGCTGCTGACTTATACTATTCTTAAATAAAAGGCTTTAATAATTATAAAAAGTGTGGTATAATGTATATGGTGATGAAACGATGACAAGGAAGTATACATTTACAGACAAA
>OMYH01000085.1 GCA_900315255.1 uncultured Eubacteriales bacterium
TGTCATCTCGGCAAGCATAGCAAGCTCAGCATGTAACCGTTCTCTCTCGGCAGTAAGCTCTGATGTATCGCAGAGTGTCTTACGGACTATTTCTATGTTATTGAGAATTTCCTTTTTCTCTGCAATCAGCTCGTTGAATGCAGATACAAACAGCTCGTGCAGTTCATCTTCCGTGACGTGCGGAGTCTTGCAATGCTGACCGCTGTATTTACGATTGCAGCGGTATATCACACGTCTGTAATTATCATTTGAATGCCAGACCTTAGAGCCGAAAAAACCGCCGCAGTCACCGCACTTTATCTTGTTGGAGAATATCGTCACGCCGCTGTAGTGAGAACCGTTCACTCTTTTTCTGCGTTCAAGCTCCGCCTGCACCATGTCAAAAACCTGCGGGCTGATGATCGCTTCATGATTGTTTTCAACATAGTACTGCGGTACCTGCCCTTCGTTTCTTACGAGTTTTTTCGTCAAATAATCAATGGTAAATTGCTTCTGGAAATCATTCTAATAATGGATAAAAAACTACAGTTTTAGGAAACCCAGAAAAAGCCCATATTCAAGCCATTTTTTGAAAATTAGTGCTTGATATATCGCTCAAATATCGGGATATTTTTATCGTTTAGGAAAAACTCTCCAAAAATCAAATCGTTTAATGGTGTCACTTTTTCTCAGAGTAATCGTTTCAGCGTGACCCTCTGATTTTATAATCGTTTCAAGGTGTCACTTTTTTGAGCAAATCGTTTCAGGGTGTCACTTTTTCGAGCAAATCGTTTCAGGGTGTCACTTTTTCGGGCAATCGTTTCAAGGTGTCACTTTTTCCTTTTGAAATCGTTTCAGAGTAGATTTTTGTCGTGATAAACAGAAAAAAGCCCTACAAAGCAGACTCGACACCTGCCTTGTAGGGCTGTAACTCAATGTTTACTTTACTACCTCCGCACCGTTCTTAAATCTGAATGTCAGTTTTCCGTCAACCCCAACAGTCACATTTTCAATTACGGCAGCCCACAAATCCCGGTCAAAACAGCTTATAATGCTTTCCTTTGAGATACGCTTTATAAACCGTTTTATAACCTGTGAACGAGTGATCCTGTCCGACTTTTCTTTTTCCAGCCGTTCAATAAGATCGTTGAGCTCGTCGTACCTTTTTAGATACTTTTCGTTGTGCTGCAGCCACTCTGTTTGATTGACCGCATGGCGCTTGTTGTCGTTGATCGCCTGCATTGCAATTCCTTCAACAAGGCTCCGTTCGCTTTCGGCATCTGCGATCTGCTTATCTATCTCGGTCGTATCACAGAGAAGCTTCTGAGCAGCTTTACAGTCATCAATAATACTATTCCTGTTCTGCATAAGCTCATTAAAGGCTTCGATGAATTTATGCTCTAATTCTTCTTCAGTAATGTGACTTGTACGGCATGTTCGTTCACCTTTTTTCTTGTAGCGGGCATTGCATCTCCATACTTCTTTCCTGTACTTTTCACTTGTTGATGACCATGTTTTTTTACCGAAAAATGCACCACAGTCTCCGCAAACGACCTTTGATGAAAAAGGACTCAATGAGCGCATCGCAGTACCCATTGCTTTTCTTCTTTCAATTTCAGCCTGAACAGCATCGAATTCATCGGGTGGGATAATCGGCTCATGGCTTTCTTCTATGTAGTACATTGGCAGTTCGCCTTCATTGACTTTTTTCTTTTTGGTGAGATAATTCGTGCAGAAGGTCTTTTGAAGCCGTTTTGAACCACGGTAGGTTTCATTCGTTAAAATGTTTCTGATCGTTGGAATTTGCCACACATCATTACCTCTCGGTGTTTTAATTCCTCTTGCTGTCAATTCTTTCGCTATCGAGTAATAAGTACCGCCATTCATGTATTGCGAGAAAATGAATCTCACGATCTCTGCTTCTTCGGGAACGATTTTCGGCAAACCGTCTTCGCCCTTTTCATATCCGAGAAAGACCGACCAAGGAAGGCCAAAATGTCCGTCCTGCATCGCCTTCCGCTTGCCCCATGTTACATTTTCAGAGATGGAACGTGATTCTTCTTGTGATAAGCTGGATAAGACGGTCAACAGAATTTCAACGCTTGGGTCAAATGTCCAGATATTCTCTTTTTCAAAGTATACTTCCGTTCCGTGTTCCTTCAGCTTTCTGATGTTGGTTAGGCTGTCAACAGTATTACGGGCAAATCTACTGACAGATTTTGTGATAATTAAGTCGATTTTTCCCGCACACGCCTCTGCTATCATTCGATTAAAGCCGTCTCTGTGCCGTGTATTGACAGCTGTGATGCCTTCGTCAGTAAACAGACCTGCGAAAATCCAGTCACTGCGGCTGTTGATATAATTTGTGTAATAATCGACCTGTGAATGGTAGGAATTAAGCTGCTCGTCGCTGTCTGTGCTGACTCTTGCATACGCCGCAACTCTGCGTTTTCCTGTCGTCAGATGACTCTTTGACGATACCTTCGGTTTCTTGGCAGGAATCACCTGGACACGTGAATTACTCATATTTTCACCTCTGCTTTTTACTCGTATTAAACCGCTTTCTCGGCTCCCAGTGCTTTTCTATTTCCGTTCCGTCCTTCATTTTGAACAGCAGTTTGTAATCCTCAACTGCAAAAATGTAGTCCACACGCTCAAGAAAAACTTGACTGTCAAATTCCTCTAATCCGAGAACCTCTGCCGTAACATTCATCAAAACATCCTGACGGATATCTTTTGACGTGCAAACGGCACTGTTACGCTTGTCATGCCCGTTGCAGCGCCAAACAAAAAACACATTGTTTCCACTGCCGTTTTTTGTGTGCATAAAGGTCATACCGCAAGGACATAGTATCTTCCTTCTGAAAGCGATACCTTCGTAGTGATACAAACCACCGGCCTTTGATCTGCGTTCACGCTCAGCCTGCGCTTCCTTAAAGATTTCCTCTGAAACGATACCCTCATGTGTTCCGATATGCAGATACATGGGAAGCTCTCCCCTATTTCTGCGTGTCCTTTTCGTTAGATAGTCTTCTATGTAGGTCTTTTGATATAGAATATTACCCATCATCTTTTCATTGCATAATATGTTCCTGATAGTCTGACACTTCCAAAGAACTGTACCACTCGGCGACGGAACTGCCTTTTCATTTAATATCCTTGCAATATTGGTAAATCCATTTCCTTCGAGATACAAACGGAATATCTCTCTGACCACAGCTGCCTGTTCGGGAATTATTACGAGTCTGCCATCTACCAAATCATAGCCATATACTTTTTTCGGTATTGTTTTGCCTCTTTTCATGTCATTTCGCTTTCGCCATTTGAGATTATCGGAAACATTTTTACTTTCTTCCTGTGCAAAAACCGCAAACAGGCTCAGCATCATCTCTCCTGCTTCCGACATCGTGTGAATATTCTGCTCTTCAAAGAAAATGTCGATACCAAGCTCTTTGAGTTCTCGGACAGTTGCTAAAAGTGTGACCGTATTCCGAGCCATACGGGATACCGATTTTACGATAACCATATCAATTAGACCGGATCGACAGTCCGCAAGCAGCCGCTGGTATTCGGGACGGGACTCCTTTGTACCGGTTTGATCACGATCGGCGTACACGCCTGCAAATTCCCATTCGGGATTATTCTGAATAAGGCTGCTGTAGTAGCTGACCTGCGCGGCAAGCGAGTGCAGCATATGTTCGGTACCCAACGACACTCTTGCATAAGCAGCCACACGCTTCTTCTTTGGCAATTCAAGGTTTGTTTTTTCGATTATCTGTACCTTTCTATCCACAGTGTAATCACCTCCTTGCTACTATATATTGCTCTTTATTCCTTATATAGCAAGGGGTTAGGGCGGTATATACTGGACGAAGATATGCCGTATTTCTCGCAGAGATTTGTGTCTAATGTGCTCAGTTCTGCGACGGATATTAATCCCTGTCGATACCAAGAAATGAATATTGACAATGACGTTTTGTAGCAAATGATAGCGTCATTCTTACTCATGTATTACACCTCGTTTTGTTATAGCAATTCAGAGAGCAGTATTTCCTGCTGCTGTCCGAACTGATAAAGACCTTTCTGCAGCATTTACATTTAATGCTGATCGGATTCCTGTGCTGCAGCTTATCCCTGTGGTGATTCCACCACGACATTCTGCACTTATCTGAGCAAAATCGTTTCTTCTTTTTGCCCTCTATCTGAACAAGCTCTGCACCGCAGTATTCACAGCCGCCTTCCTTGATCTCAATGGTCACAGGTTTAGCAGTCTGCGGCTTTGTCCGTCGGCAATATGATTTCACGGAGTTTAATGAAAGTCCGAGTGCGTTCGCAATTTCAGTACAGCCGCAGCCATGCTTTCGCATATCGTCTATTTTGCATTTTTCATCGTATGTCATGACGCTACCTCCCAATTTGTGTAAAAAGTCAGGCACTCAATCGTCAAGACTGAGTGCCCCGTTAAGACATAAAATTATTCTACGACAATCTGAATTCGGTCGATTGCCTTGCCCGTTTCCCCTGCAAAGGTATCAGAACTGCCGCCCGTGTCCTTCTTGTTCTCCATCCATGAGAGATAATCGGACGAGCCTATCGTGCGGACACGATATCTGATAGTATGCTTGCCCGCAAAGAGCGTCACCTTGTCGATATTTCCGTTAGAAAGCTGATGAGTCTGCACAGCAACGGTATCACCGTTAATGAAAACTCGAATCCCCTTAATTGGCTGACCGTCTATGCCTGCGTAGTCCTCAAGGTTACGCACAGCAGGCAGCCAACCCGAAGTATCGGTAAAAACCTGGTACTTGACATCGGGTGTCGCCTTTGTTGTGGCTGACTTGTTATCGGTTGTTTTTGTATTCGTGTTATTGACGATTTTGTTTGTCGGCTTTCCGAAGTCACCATAATAGTAATTCGCATCGACCTCGCCCTTGATACCGTCGACCTGCGCCGTACCGTACTGCCAGATAAGGTACTCGCCGCTGTATGCGCAGAAGCTGTTCCAGTGAGCGACCCAGCGAGTGTACTCCTTGATCTCGGTCAGATAGCTGTTCCACCACGAAAGCGCCGAGTACACGCCCGGAGTAAATCCTGCCGCTTTCAGGCCATTGCAAACGACACGACAAGCTCTCGGAGCAAAGGTCTCACTTCCACCCTCTTCGACATCGATAAAAATAGGGAGCTCGAACCTATGCCCTTTTACAAGTCGGAGAATATGAGCAAGCTCAGACTTAGCCTGAACTTCGGTAGTAGCATAGCTGTAGAGATATACACCATGTGGGATACCGAGCCTCTCACACTCGGAGAGATTTCTCGCAAATTGTGTATCGTCCTGTACCGGAAGATCATCACCGTAGCCGCAGCGGATAATTGCCCCGGCGATCTTGTCCTTAACCTTATCCCAATTGATAGTGCCCTGATGCTGAGAAACATCTATCACGAATTTTCCGTTCTTCATATCTGTCTTTACTCCCTTTTTGCCGTCATCATACTGCGGTCTGATAATTGCGATTATGCTGCTGTAGTAGCGAGTCATTTTGAGAACATAGCCGCCGTTTGTGTAATTGTAGGTAGCCGTGTTGCCCTCGATTGTTTCGTATGTGCCGTTTCCGTTGCGAGAAATGATAAAACCTACATGATCTGCAACGCCGTCACCGTTCCAGTCAAATAAAACGATATCGCCGCACTGACCTTCGCTTGTCGGAACAATAAGCCCCTTCTCCCTGCCCCACTGATGGACAGTCGGACAGTACGCCGTTTTCTTGCCGCCATAAAAGAGATCCGACGCGCCGCACTCGTTGAAGATACACCAGATAAAGGCACAACACCAGGGGTACGAATTTCCGGCGACGTGCTTTCCGTAGTAGCGATCATTGAAGATGACTTCGTTTGTACCACCGTCGTATGTATAAAGATACGATAGCGCCTTATCAATTATCGTCTTTGCTGTCACTGTTTCTTCCTCCTTGTAGTTGTTGTCTTTTTTGTCTCGTTCTGTTTCTCATCGCCGCCCCTGTTCTTTATCTGCTTAAGCACCTTTTTGAGCTGTTCGGGAATCGGCAGACCGAGAATAGCGGCGTTCTCCAATATCGATAATCCCTCGTTGGAGATATAGAAAAAACAGACAGCGGCTCTGAGCACACTGCCTGTTCCGATCACATCTACATCGACGATATTTGCTATACCGACAAGGAGAAATATCAATACCTTTCGAGAGATACCCTTAAAGCCTATCTCGCTCGAAAGGTCGTGATTCACGATAGCGCACATTACTCCCGTGATGTAGTCTATCACGATAAAAGCGATAAGTGCATAGAGCAAACCATCACACCCTCCTAAAAACCAGCCGATAAAGCCGCCGATTGCCGCAAAAGAAATCTGATTTGTTGTCCATAAAGCTCTCATAAAAATCCCCCTTTACGTTTTACATTCAAGGCAAAAATGACTGCCGCTGATAAATGTCCTGTTGTCAAGCTTAATCTTGCCGAACCTGCCCGACTCGGACATGATCTTTTTAAACAGATGCTCCGCTGTGACCTGCTTCGCATAGGACGAAGCGTTGTACATAACTGTCTGATTACCGTCATTGCCTATGGTCTGAGTACAGCCTCTTTGCATTTC
>OMYH01000086.1 GCA_900315255.1 uncultured Eubacteriales bacterium
TCCGGGTCGCCATTTTATGCCTCTGTAGCTCAGTTGGTAGAGCAGGGGACTGAAAATCCCCGTGTCGGTGGTTCGATTCCGCCCGGAGGCACCAAAAAATGCGGATGTAGCTCATCTGGTAGAGCGCCACCTTGCCAAGGTGGAGGTAGCGGGTTCGAGCCCCGTCATCCGCTCTTTGTATATCTGATTGTATATCCGAAATTGGATATTGCCCGACACTTATTGCGTTGAAACAGATGGATCTGTGACTTTGTGACCTAATTGATCTTCGGTCGGGGTTCATAAGACTATGATCTGCGGCAAAGCCGTTAGACTGTGTTTGTGCGGTGTTATCTTAAAAAATGGCGTTATAGCCAAGTGGTAAGGCAAGAGTCTGCAAAACTCTCATTCCCCGGTTCAAATCCGGGTGACGCCTCCAGCGGCGAGCTGCCGCTCATGATCACGCTCTGCTTTTGCAGGGCGTTTTTTATTTATGATAGAATAGAACATATCAGCTAAAAAAGAATAATTTTTTTCCGTCCTCTCTCATATATATAAATATATAACGGGAGGGATCGCCGATGGATCAGGAGCAGACTATTGTAAACGAGAATGGTATCACCGAAGAACCCGGGGTGGATACAGAGAAACATAATGCGCCGCCGAATCAGATCGTGATTATTTTTCAGCTTGCCTTATGTATTCTTATCGCTGCGGCATTGTTTATTATCAAGAGTATGGGCGGGAGCCTGTACGACAGCATCAGAGAATATTATTTTTCAAATATGAATAATTCTCTCATAACGGAGTTCGATTCCGACAATGATATTGCGAGTATGCTTGTAAATGAAGATCAAGGCTTTTAACATTACCGTTGAAATAAGCTATACTCTTATCGCTGCATTGTGTATCTCTGTGATAATTAGCGATAGTATTGTTACAGCTGCTGCGATCGTGTCGGCAGCCATACACGAAGCGGCGCATATCGCCGTTATGAGAAGCTTCTCTGATGACGGGATCACCGTTAAAGCAGGGCTCTTTAATATTCTGATAAACGATTCTCTGAGAGAAACAGGCGGATACAACAGGGATATCGCCGTATTGCTCGCAGGTCCTGCCGTAAATGCGCTGTTATGTGCGATATCCTTTTGCGTGTATAAGCTCACTGCTGTCGGTGATTTTTATGATATTTCTATGGTCAATGCGTCGCTCGGTATCTTCAACCTTCTGCCGATAGAAACCACCGACGGAGGACAAATTCTCGCTATACTGCTGCGAAACCGTTTCGGACACACGGCGGCGGACAGGGTGGGCTTTGCGTTAAGCCTGATTTTTATTCTTCCCATAGCGGCTGCGGGGATCTATATATTACTGTCTTCAAGGTATAATTATACAATGCTCGCTGCCGTGATCTATCTGATTGCGGCAACAGTATCGGCATATATGTGATGTGTGACAGCTTTGTATTTTTCAACAAAAAAGGTAACATATTCAAAATTTTTATTGACTTATCGCAGTATTGAGTATATAATAATTATAAGAGTTAAGATTATTTCATAGGACTAAGGCAGAGGATCGCAATCACCGAACCTTAGCCCTTTTTGTTTCGGATAATAATATTTACTCTGATGTATAAATGTGTAAAAAGAAAGGAATTTTATTATGGCTAATCCTATTGTTACTATCGAAATGGAAAACGGCAAGGTCATCAAGGCGGAGCTTTATCCCGATGTTGCGCCGCAGTCCGTTTATAACTTTGTTTCTCTGATCAGGAACGGCTTTTATGACGGTCTGAACTTCCACCGTGTTATCAGCGGATTTATGATCCAGGGTGGTTGTCCCCTCGGAAACGGCACGGGCGGTCCCGGATATAATATCAAGGGTGAGTTTTCGTCAAACGGCTTCAAGAATGATCTCGCTCATACGAAGGGCGTTCTCTCTATGGCGAGGGCAAGTCACCCCGATTCTGCCGGGTCACAGTTCTTTATCATGCACGATAATGCGCCTTATCTTGACGGGCAGTATGCCGCATTCGGTAAAGTAACCGAAGGAATAGATGTGGTTGACGAGATCGCAGCAGTCAGAACGAATTTCAGAGATATGCCGCTAAAGCCCCAGGTCATGAAGAAGGTTACGGTAGAAACCTTTGGAGTCGACTACCCCGAACCGAATAAGCTTTGATTTTTTCTCCTGTCGTTAATCGGCAGGAGCTTTTTGATGGAAGGTATCATACCATAAATTTCAGATTTGTATATATTATATTTGCGATTTGAAAGATATCGGCTGTTTTTGTCGTTATAAATTAATTTTTGTAAATATAATTAAAGGATTGACATTTTTACTTCGATAAAGTATAATATATTCTGAGTTGGAATATATATGATCGGATACATAATGATCGGTGATTTTATTCTTTGTATAATCCGACATATATTATACAGTAATTTGTTATGGGGTGGTATAATGAGTAAGAGCATGACAAAAAGTGTTACTTATCAGCAATACCGTGACGCTGCATTCCGGTATAACGGTGCGGCGCAGAAAACGAAGAGGGAGAAACAGGCGCTCGAAACTGCCAAAAAAGCCTTTGACGAAAAGAAGGAGCAGCTGGAGAGAATATCAGAGAGTATAGATAAAAACAGAGAAATACGAAACGAGATATATCAAAGCGAAGTCTTAAGACACAAGCGGGAGTGGACAGAACAAAAAGAAAAGACCGACAGAGAGGTCAATAATGAAATAGAGAACATCATACATAATTCTGCTGTCAAGATCCGACAAATTCAGGAAGAATATGTAAATCAAAGCTCACCGCTTGACAGAAAGCTCCGACCGTATTATAATCAAGTAACAAAGTACGAGGAGGAGCTTAAAGCTTTGTATGAGAAGCAGAGTAACATCGGCGAGTGCACTGCCGAGATACCTGTTGCAAACAAAAAGGTGCAGGCCTTTTTTGAAAGAGCGAAGCACAAACGACTGCTGACAGGCAGTCAGTACGAGTTGATGAACAGCCCGTGCGATATGGTGATCAGGGGTCGGAAGAACTTCAGTATGTTTGACGACGTGAAAAAAGCCGAGAGGAAGCTTGCTGAATCGGAGTGGTACAAACGGCTCGAAAAGGGCGATGTGACCGAAAGCGTAAAGAAAAAAACAGCCGATGTTGTGTCGGGCGGAGTAATTGCTTTATTCCTACTTTGCTTTATTCTGTTTTTTCTCACAAATATGACGGGCGCAGGGAAGATCTTACAGGTTGTTATTATGATGCTTGCATTGGGAGGACTTACCGCTAATGTTGTCAGCTTTGTGTTTGTAAAAATGTTTTTTGATGACCGAACGGAATTCTGGAAAAACAACGTCAAGCTGATATCCGTTGTTGTCGGAATGATAGTGGGCATGGGACTATGGATGGCTCTTTATAATTCCTCATCGGGCGTGGGAGTTACCGTGATCATACTGTCGCTTTGCAGCGCATTCTTTTTGTTCAGAAAATCGATAGTGTCTTATGTGGGACTCGATACTCTCGGAAAGCTTGAGCTTATGAGGGATTTCTCACGCAAAGAGATATTCAGGGAGATAACGGGAGAAAAAGATAATCCATACTTCTTGCAGATGTACTGCTACTGCAATCATAATGCGGTCATTAATTATATGGCAATGAATTATCGTGATAATATCTACCGTGAGATCGAAGACAAAATTGATCTCGCCCGTAATTGTCTGAATGTGGCAGGCAGAGAGCTTGCTATGCATAAGAAAGAACTTGAAACTCTTCGGCTGATGAAAAACAGCCGCAATAAAAAAATAAAGGACATCAAGGACGAACGTCAGGCGGCTGTAGCAAAAGCGGAAGCAAAACGTCTTACTTTGATGCCTGATTTTAAAAATAAGATGGATTCGGATGTTTTGGATAAAATAGCGATTCTCGATCGTGAATATGAAGGTATGCTCAAAGAGAGGGAAGAGCTTGAAGCTCAACGCAGCAAAGCCGATGATCTTGTTCTCAGAAGTCAGATCAGAAGCTCCGCTTCGGAAAAAAAGCTTGATGATTTCAAAAATACCCTTACGTCGTGGAATTCGTCACCGACACCGAAGGAAACGGATTATTCTCTCAGCGAACTGTTCTGCTTTGAGAGCAGCAGGAACATCAGCATAGTCAAGCATAACCTGGAGCCGTTTTTATTCAGGTATCGCAGCGAGGGAAAGGGCGTATCTCCCGCAAAGGAGATCAACCGAGCTATATATAGCTGTATCAAGGGACTTAAAAAGATCAACCCTCAAGCTCTCATGCAGATCAATATTGTGGATACGGTTTCAAAGGAAGAAGACGTACTCGGCTATCACGGATACAAGGAACTGTCGGACGACGGGATAATTACATATGTTAAGACGACCGACAGATTCGAGCTTCGGCTGATCAACAGCCGCAAGAGCTATAAGCTTGTCAGAGCGCTGTTCAATTCGCAGTGCTATGATATACGGGATTGGTTTGATGATAACAGGTATGCAGTCACTTCGGATACGGAGATGTCTATTGCGGCTGCAAACAGATTAAAGGACGATGAAGAAGAGCCTTTTGTTTATCAGATCATGATGTTTGTTGTGCCGAGAGAATATGACGAGTGTGAGCTTGAACCTCCGCAGGAACTTCTTCGTGCGATGAAAGACGAGGTCTGTGGGAGTATGGGCATGATACCGTTTTTCTTTGCAGACTGTGACAGCGTTCACGAAAAGTGGAGAGAGGCAGCAGAGCTTTGCAGATGGAGCTGTACTCTGGGAAGAAAGAAGAATAAAAAATAAGCTATTGAACCGTTTTAAACGGTTAAGATAGAAATTGTATATGGAGAGTGAAAATAATGAAAATGAAAAGAATTATCGCAGGTCTGCTTGCAGTATCAATGCTTTTTATGTTTACTGCCTGCGGTAAGAAAACCAATGATGACGACAGCAATACTGCGTCAGTCACAAATGAAAGAGTGCTTTATCCCGATGATGAGGACGATACCGAAACAGACACGGAAGAAGTTAGCAGCGGAGAATCAAGTCGAAGCAGCAGCTCCGCAGTTCAGAGCAAGAAGACCGAGTCTAAAATTGATAACAATTCAAGTAAGGTGCTGATTCAAAAGGAACGCACAAGCAGCGTAAAGACGAAAACTTCGTCGGTTACATCAAAGAAGACGACTGCAAGCAAGAAAGATACCGATTCTTCGCGCAACTCCTCAAAGGAAACCTCTAAGACATCATCAAAGTCATCTTCAAGTGCTGCGTCATCGTCAGTATCGTCAAATACTTCTTCCAAGGATATGAGCAGCAGTGCGGGTTCATCGTCAAAGTCCGGAACAGATACAGACACAGCGACCGATACCGATACTGATACAGCGTCTGATACAGACACAGATACTCTGTCCGACACCGACACAGACACAGAACCCGAGAAGATACTGGTTGTGTATTTCTCACGTGCAGGCGAGCAGTATAACGGGGTTATCGAAGAGGGCAACACAGCGATCGCTGCAAATATAATCTCCAACTACCTCGGAGCAGACAGCAAAGAGATAACGCCGCTTGAGGATAATTATCCGACAACATATCAGGAGCTTGTCGATTATGCAAAGCAGGAGAAGGACAATTCCGCTCGTCCTGCAATAGCAGAGGATTTCAGCATTATCAGCGAATATGACACGATTTTTGTGGGTTATCCTATCTGGCACGCAGATATGCCGATGATCATGTACACATTCTTTGAGTCATATGATTTTACGGGCAAGAAGGTAATCCCGTTCTGTACTCATGCAGGTTCCGGTGAATCGGGTACGTTTGGAACGATCGAGGCTATGACCGCAGGCGCAGAACACGGTCAGGGCTTTGATTCTTTAGGGGAAGCTTCGCAGACCGACAGACACGGTGTCAGAGATAATGTCATAGCATGGCTTGAAGGCTTAGGCTACGGAGTATAAAATAATAATATAAAAAAGGTGCGGGTTTGATCCTGCGAGACCATCCCATATCTTGTGTAAACCTCCAATAAGGTGTAAAATAGAAACACCGAATTGGAGGTTTTACAAATGGCAAGAAAGAAACGCACACCGGA
>OMYH01000087.1 GCA_900315255.1 uncultured Eubacteriales bacterium
CTTACTGCCTTGGTTTGCGAAAATGTATTCCAGTAGTTAGCAAAAGTAGGATACAAAAACACAGCCAGACCAAAAAGCAGGACGACTAAGGGTAGTATGATCGGAAGTTTTCTTTTCATATAACAAACTTTTTAAGACTAAATCGCGGGGAGACCAAGATAGGTCTCCCCGGTTTTTTCACTCATTATGAGCGTAACTAATAACTGATTATGTGTGTTCTAAAAATTTTGATTCAGATTAGAATCTCTCTCTTTTTCTTGTTACGATAACAGAAACGAGGATAACTGCTGCACCGAGTACGAGGAAAGCACCGATGAACATAAAGATTGTTGTACCGATACCACCGGTATGCGGAAGAACAGAACCCTTGTTATTCTCTACTGTGATTCTGAATGTGCCTGTTGTGCCGTCATAAGTAACGCCGCTCTGATCGCCAACTGCAACAGCAAAGCCGTTTGTCTCGTCCCATGTGATCTCAAACTCGATGGGCTCTGTGAGGAGGTTATATCCATCAGGCTCTTCAAGCTCAGTAAGGGTATATGTGCCGGCTGTCAAACCGATAAAGTTTGTTCTACCGTCAGGACCTGTTGTTCCATCATAAACAACGCCGGTGCTCTTTGTTGTATACTTTGTGAAGTGAACAAGAACATATGTGTCACCTGTGTAGGAAGCAGGCCGTGTCTTTGAATAAGTTCCGTCAGCAAGGAGATAATAAGTGTCTGCATCAACAGTCTCGTTTTCGCCGGCTGTGTAAGGAGCCTTCTCAAACTTTGTACCTGTTGTGATTACAGTATTCAAACCGTCGCCTTCGATCTTAAACTTTGCACCCTGGAGGAGCTTGGATCTGTCGCTGCCATCAACCTTAATGAGGTTAAGACCTGTTGTATAGGTGATTGTCTCTGATTCAGGAGTGATACCTGTATCGCCGCCATCGCCTTCGCCGGTTGATGAAGGATTGTTAGAATAAGTAAAATCTACAGTATTGGGGTTACCCTCAACGCCTACAAAAGCATCTGTGTCAAGAGTTGCTGTGTATGTTACAACAACCTTGCTGTCTGTAGCTGAATATCTCTTATAACGGATAAAGTTTTTGAAGTCAATAGTAAGTGATGTTGTGCCGTCAGCATTTTCTGTTGTTGTAAGAGTATAGCCGTTTGTACCGTTCTCTACGAGATTCTCGGAAGCAACAGTAACGCTCTTGATTTCTTCAAACTTAAGACCCTTTGAAAGAGTATCGTTCATGGTAAAGGTATAAGCCTTGTAACCGTCCATCTTTGGAACATCAATTGTGATTTTGAATGTGATCTCATCGCCGATAGAAGCAACGTTTGTAGAAACTTCGTTTCCGTTTTCAACGATCTTCTTTTCAGGAACCAGATGTTCGTCCTTAGCTTCGATTGTAACGTCACGTACAACATTGAGCATGTACTTTGAATATGCTTCGCCTTCTTCAGTAACAGAATCGTTCTTATCCTTAATGAAGTAATAACCGTCTCCCTGTACAGCAATAGTATAAGGAGAAGCATTCTCTGTAGATGTGCCGGCAACGGTAGCAAGGTGATTACCAACTACTGCCGCAAAGGTATCAATAGCTGTTGAGTTATTGTCGTCGATGTAATCAACCAAAACATTAGCAACGTCGCTTGCGCTTGTGCAGGAAGCAAAATCAGTCAGGTTAGCTGTAAGATCTGCAAGAAGAGCAGCTCCGTCAACACCGTTGCTCCAATTAATGTTTGTCAAGATTTCTTCGGTAGTGTCGAGGTTACCTTCAAACACACGATAAGCTTCATAGGTATGCTTAACTGAAGAGTCTGTGTTTGTGATTGTGATTGTGTGATTCACATTGTTTGGTGCAGCAGCAACTGGGAAAGTAAGTGCAGTTACCATTAGCAAAGCAATCATGATAGAAATAAACTTTTTCATTTTTTTGTTCCTTTCTTTTTGAATTTTTTAGGAAATTCCTATTTTTCCACGCCGTTTTTTTCCGTTTAAAAAACGGTTTGTACAGGCGGGTTAATGATGCAGCATAGAGTTGCGCGTTCAAGACGCTTTCAGGAGATCATTCATTCCTCCTTTCGCACCGTCTCCGTTTTAGATTGATGCAAAGCGTCAAAACAGCTATACAAACAAGCATTATACCGCCTGTAGTATACATCCAAGTGCCCACGCCGCCGGTGTGCGGAAGCATTACGCCTGTGCCGTTTGCAACATAAACAGTCAGCGTAGTTGTACCGCCCGACTCAACAGGCTGCGCAGTCTGCAATTGTCCGGCATTGTAGTCCTTTTGAATATAGGTAACTTCTCCGTCTTCAAAAACTGTTATCTTGACGGGATATTTTGCAGAAACATATCCGTCAGGGGCTGTTATCTCAAACAGGAAATATGTGCCGAACTGTAATCCGCCGGGGATCAAGATAGAACCGTCTGCTCCGGATACAAGATCAGTTTCACCGGAAACAGTCACAACTTCGAGCTGCTCCGGATCAACTACTCCGGTATCAGGATCAATAAGATCTTCTTCATCCTCCCCTTCGGGCAGCTTATAAAGATTGAATACTGCTCCTTCAAGAGTGACCTCGGGATGTTCCGCATCAATTTTTATGATACGTAAATCTCCGGAGGGTTCATTAACAGCAATAATAGTATAATACGGAATATTTGTACCGGAAGTCAAGGTTGCTGTCTGAGTCGCAATAGGCTCAGCCAATAATCTGTAGCCCGGCGGAGCGGTCACCTCGTACATGTAATATGTGTCGGCAGGTAAATCAATCCCGAGTGAAACGTCACCGTTTTCATCCGTGGTGAATCGCGTCTTTCCGTTTATGTTCAGAAGGTCGGAAGGATTTTTTCCGGGAGCGGAATAAATTTCAAATACTGCATCGGGTAGAACAACGGTATTATTATCCTTGTCTACCTTATGAAGCTTGACCTCATAATGAACCAAACGATTGTAGAATGTGACCTCATGCGCTGCATTGGCAACCGTAGAATGATTAATAATGTATTTTCCAAACGAATTAGGACCGTTTTGAGCTTTTACAATTTCGCCGTCAATCTCGATATTTGCATGATCGAAGTTCCAGCCACTTGGAACATTAATTTCTTCAAAAGAATAATCTGTGCCGATCGGAACATTGATAATACGAATCATCTGATTCGACTTGATTTTTACGTGATCCCCATCGTCGAGTGTACCCCACCCGTCTGCGGTATCGGGAATACCTGCAACATCATTTTCTCCAAAATAGTCACCGTCCATATCTACATCGGTGAACATTGTATACCAAAGCGGAAATGCATTTGGATCATACACAGGATGACCATTTTCTTCACCGATAATAAATCTTTCCGGAACTGTGTAGTGTAAAATAAATTCATACTCATCATCGGTATAAATCCGGTTGCCATCTTGACCAAGAGTTTCCTTATAAAGGTTGATACCACCGCGAAGATCGTTTGTACCGGTAAGCTCTCCGTCTCCGTCAGCGTCGTTCAATAATATCATAGAGCCGTCGGAAAGCATCGGTATAACCGTCTCTTGACTAAACTCATAACGATAATCATCATTTCCGTTATGAAGATCATGTAAATTACCAAATATATCTGTATATCCAACTTCAAATACACGATAAGTATGACCCTCATTGATTGGATCGTCTCCGTTGATTTCGGTCTTTATGATACCGGGAGAAATTTCAATCTGTTTTTTCCATCTATGTGGATCGTTAGGATCCTGGTCTGAATCGTCCAGAGTAATTGTTGCATAAGTAGAGTTGGTTGCTCCGGGAGAATCATCGTAATCCTCATAAACTTCAAAGACTACCGATTTAAATCTGTTTGAATCTTGCAGGGTATCATTCCATAATTTTGAAACGTTCAAATAATGCTTTGTCGTTTCCATATTCGGGAAGGAATAACCCGCCGTTTCTCTTCCGAGAGATTTTGGAGTACCGCCATCCTCAACTATAAATCGTTCATAGTCTAATTCTGCTTCTGCATTAGACTGAACAATAAAATGATTCGCACTGTTTTTTCTTAAGTAAGGATAGACATCCGGATAATGCTCTCTGCCGTAGGCGTCAACCTCTTCCGGAGTCATTACATTGTCGATCTGATAGTTTAAATCAATAATCGCATCGTACGCTTCCTGATTCGGCCAAACCGTAAAGCCAAGGGTGTAGGTAGTGTTTTCTTCGAGCATACCAACCGAAGCGAGATCCCAGTCTACCTTTTTGGTATCTTTGTTATATGTTGCAGTCGGTGCGCCGTTCCATTCGGTGAGAGTGCCGCCTGCGGGATTTTTGTAATACTTAAAGTCAGACACATGTCCGATAAGATCTCCTGTTGTAAGTGCAGCAGCGGTCATTGAGTCCATGATCGACACGTTGCCGTATCCAAAGTCCATAGTGATCTCATGGATAATGTCTGCGAAAATATCATTAAGAACCGAAGCACTATTTGCATATTTGTAGTTTTTATTTTGCTCTTCAAGACCGAAATAAGTAAAACCTGAGTATGCATAGTTAACGATATTGTTCATGTGACGAAAAGATTCTTCGCTGTTGAATATACCAACGGAGTATAAGTTTACTCCCGCGTTAACAAAATCTCTTGCATCGTCCTTAGCGTTTGTGTAAGCGTGCTCAACTCCTCTATAATAGTAGGAGTTATCGGCCAAATTCGCCCATCCATGCTCATAAAACTGCTTGCCTGTTTTAGAATCTGTATTAGGTCCCGGATTTCCGTTCGTCATATTGTATTCACAGGCATCACGGGTATCATACCAGTCGCACCAGCTTGCACGGCAGGTAGGCTCACCGTCGGAAATGAATATAACGTACTGCTTTGCATCCTCACGGTGTTCGGCATCCCATAGGGCACGTGCTGTTTGAAATGCATCCTCCCAGTTGGTTCCGCCGTAATCGCCTTTATTATATGTTTCCGCTTGATTTGCAAAGGCAAAGCCGGAATTAAAGTCGCTCAGATTGTCAACATATCCGAATTCCTTCTTAGCGGTACTTGCATAGGAAACACAAGCTATTTGCACAGTCGGGTCGTCGTCATCAGCGCTGTTGTATTCAAAAAGTGTTTTTGCAACGTCTGTTACAACGTCATAAGCTACCTGATAACGAGTCTGTGATCCTGAGGTAGTACGCATACTGTTTGAGGTATCGTATATAAGGAGAATATCCGCCTTTGTTTTGTCACTTACGGACGCCGCCTTACCTGTAACGTCAAGATAAAGGGTATATGTACCGTCCCAATCGCCGTTCGTGTAGTTTGGCACCAGTCTTTTGTTGTGATCCGGTGCGCCGAAGGGGAACTCATCTTCAGGCAGAGAAGATGAAGATAACTGATCTATGATCTGATTTGGAAGGAGACTTCCTTCCTCAGCATACGCAAAATAGATGTCGATCATATGATCTGCCCTGTTTGTCAGGTCTATGCTGTCTATAACATCAGTAACATTATCGATGCCTCCGTATGTGTAAATATGCGGTACGTTGCTGGAATTGCTGTTGAGCATCTCCTGATTTTTCAGGTTTATAATGATTTCTCCGCTTGAATTATTCTTGTCGTTTTGAACGTATCTTACACGGTCACCTTTTACGTCGCCGTAACGTGCAACAATAAAATTGTATCCTTCAATGGGTTTAGCATACTCTGTAGAATTTAAATCAACCGGAGATTCGTTGTATTGCATGGTCTTAACCTCAGTCGGAGCGATTTCGTTTCCGTCGCGGTCAACATAATGCAATTTAACTTGGTATTCACCCTCGGTATTATATTCAATAAAGTAAAACTGTGAAGCGGTGGAATTAGACCTTGTGAATGAACCGTTTCCTGAGGCTAAAACAAGATTATAATTATTTTGGTTTCTGATGGTTGCTTTGCCGTTGTTTCCGAATGCAATTGTAAGCGGAGTCGAAGTCATGGACGCCATTGTAGTTCTTGACATAACAATATATCTGTTGGAGTTTTTGTTTCTCAGTGTGGCACCGTTATTTGTGGTTCCGTATGTCCATAGACAACTATTAGGAAGAGCGGTTCTGTTGTTGATCGTAACATTTGAGCCGTCTATTGTGAGCGAAAGCTCCTGAGAAGGCAAATTCGCGCCGTTGCTGCCGACTGCGTAATATCTTCCGTTATTCTCGGCAACCAAGACATAAGTCGAACCTGAGTGCAGATTAGATGTTGAAGTCACCAAAGTTCCTGTTACAGAGAAGCTGCTCTGATTAAAGGAAACAACACTTCCGCCCTTTTTTGCGTCTGCCGTTTCAACATTACTGTTCAACTCTGCGCCGGAATCAGTAAAGTGAACAGACATGACCTCGTTATCGTCTTCAAGATCAAGCGGTTGATCGTAGGAAATCTTTACGCTGACCTCGCTTTCAGGCTCGATCTCCTGACCATCATTTATGATCGAGATATCAAAGAATCTTGCTTCCTTAATAACTTTTCCGGCAGGGAGCTTTCCATATGCTTCATAGAAACATTCTTCATATTCCTTTGAGTTCGGGTCGAGCTCAGAAACTTTAAGCTCAGCGGTCTCGGGAATTTGCGCGTCCTTGTCATATTCCACGCTGATCGCATAATTTGATCCGTCGGCAGAAATGTATCTGGTTGTAAGCTCGTGAGTTTCGACAATTGCATATACCGAGCTGTTTTCGCTTTCGAGATAAACCAGATCGGCAAATTCTTTTCCGCTGATCTCTTCGGCGTTGCCGTTGTTGTCGATCCTGACTATTACGGGATCGGAAGCTTCGGAAATGGCTTTTCCGGAAAGTGTAAGGTTAAGCGGTGCATCAGGGGACTGAACCGAACCGTTTTCATCCTTGAACGAAATCTCAACGGCGCGAACCTTATCTGCTTCGCGGAATTGCTCGTTGGCTACATCAACTGCGGCGTTGATGATACTTTCATCGGATATCGGAGTAACTTCCATTTGAACGCCTTCGTCAAAGACGCCGTCAGTCAGTGCCGCACCAACCGATAAGTCTGAGCATGAACCATATCTGGAAACAAGATCGGTCAAATCACCCGGAACCGAATCCGACAAAACAAGCTTTCCGTCGCCTTCTGTGTTATAAACATCCAGACCAGGCTCGTCGATCGCTGTATCCTTGTCGATCGTTATAGCCGGAAGGATAAGCGCGTATGTCGTTGAAAAAACCGTGATCGCCGAAAGAACAGCAAGAACCTTTTTAGCATTCCTTCGGCTGATTTTAATATTTTTCAGTTTTAACAATAATCTCTTAATCATAGCAAATCCTCGTCAAATAAACGATTTACCTCCGTCGGTATCATCATATATATTTGTGATTTTACAAACGGGTAATATTCTATGTGTATTATTCCCCGGATATCCGGTGCAGGCTTGTGTTCCGAGCCTTTTCGGCAAAGAGTATAATGAATAATTATACCTTTCCAAAGCCGGACAGCGGCCAAACCTTGAATACAATTTTTCCGACTATCTGCTCTTCTGCAACACAACCAACGGAAGTGTTTCGTGAATCGACCGAAACATCGCGGTGATCTCCCATAACAAACAGTCTGGATTCCGGAACCTGATAGGGTAATTCGATATCGCAGTCACCAAGAGAAAACTCGGAAACGTAGGGCTCGCTAAGCTTTTGGTCGTTTACAAAAACTATGCCGTCCTCGTTGATATCGACCCAGTCGCCCGGATGCGCGATAACACGCTTTACAAGAATTTTGTTGTTGTAATAAAACGCCACAACCTCTCCAGTCTCAAAGCTGCTGCTTTTGACGGAGATCACAATGTCTCCTTCGCTGAGCGTCGGATCCATACTGGTGCCGTAGATCCTGAGCACCGGCAACAGCAATGCAGCGATCAATACTGCTGCAGCCGACACGGTGACCAAAGTAAAGATCGTGTTTTTTAATACCTTACGAAATCGTGATTTATGCTTACATATTTCGGATTCTGCCTCTAGCTGCTTTATCGTCGGCATGTCAGCAGAGGAAGCCGGTTTGTATCTGTTCATGAAACACTTTCCCGGCTTTCGGTTGATCTGGTTTCCGATCCAGTGTGAATCATATTCTCGCTGTTTGATCCCGGATCGGCGATCTGCTTTGCACCTGCAATAATATCATCTGCTCGACGTTGAGCCTGGGCTATGATCTCTTTGCAAGCGTTTTCCGTTTCGCGATTGCGCCTCTCGATATTTTCAAGATAAAACCTTGCCGCACGATCAACTGATTCAAAAACCTCACTGATAAGCACGGACGCTTCTGCCATTGTGCCGGATTTTTTTATTGCAATATCTCTGCGCGCCAGCTTACTGTTGGCAGAATCAAGCTCCTCTCGTAATTTTCGGTTTTGCTCGGTTTGATAGATAAGAATGTCAAGCAATTCGCTGCGTTTGAGCTTTTTTAATTCCTTGTCCGTCATATTATGTGATAGCCTCTCCTTTGTGCGTATATACAGCGTTTACATCCGGCAAACGTTATATATGCAAGCTTGTGCAAGATTAAAAACCGAAATGATTTGTTAATAAAAGTATACAAAAAATTTATATTATCTATAATACATTATATATATACCTTATTATTTGTCACTAAAAATTCACTGAGTGTCACTTTTGTGTCACATTATTATCATATTAATATCACATTGATGATTATTCTACAATTCATACAGTTTCAAATCTGATTACTCCATTTTATTTATATATTTTGCACATAGAATATTTAAACTATAGGATTCGTAAATTCCTAAAAAATCAAAAAAGGTGACTCAAAAAAAGTCACCCGTTTTCCAATAATCAAAATGAATTCTCCTGCATCATAGACGCAAGAGTAACCTCTGCCCAACTGTACTGGAACATATATTTTCCGGCAAAGGCAGCACGCGCTTGAGGCTCGCCATTGAGCCA
>OMYH01000123.1 GCA_900315255.1 uncultured Eubacteriales bacterium
CACGGTGCTGCGGTAAATAGCTGTTGAACCACGCATTAAATCTGTAGTACAGACGCAGCGTATAGTCCGAGTCGGCACAAGCGTATCTGATAGTTTCATACTCCTGCGGATACATTTCATCGAAGTTTCTGCCGTTAGTGACCTTCTCGAATGACGACATATCGGCACCGTATAACTGAATTGCAAGGAGCTTTAGACCGCTGTCGTGAAGTGTTCTAAACTCAAAAGGCGCTTTCAGAGTAAGCTGGGCAGCGGCAATAGTGTCATAGCAGGGCTGCTGAACGATTATCCCCTTCGCATACAGGAACATTGCTTCAAACGCAAGGTTATGAGCTATCTTTACACGATTACGGTTTTCAAAAACCGATAATCTGAGAAATTCCCACAGCTTGTCCTGCCGTTCTGCATTAGTGTTACTGTCATGGGCAAGCGGTACATAGATCGCATCACCCTCGTCAACAGAAAAGCTGATACCTACGATATGTGCTTTATGGGCATCGAGTGCCGCTTTATCCTCTCTGCGGTATAGTTCATTGGGAGATGTTTCAAAGTCAAATGCTATCGGTCTATCATTATCGATATACGCTTTGATACGCTCGAAATCTGTTAAACATCTGTATTCCATGTAATCACCTCTTGTCCGCTCCGGAGAGAGATTGTCTCCCCGGAGCTTCGTTCTGTCAAATCAAATATCAATCAGTCGGTGTTTGCTGTGTCTCGGAAAGCACTTCTCCTGTTTCGGGATCAATGTTGAGCGTGCTATTTTCATTCTGCACCTCAATAAGATCATCTGAGCTGAGTGCTGCCGCATATTCCTTGACGTTCACCGTCATACTGCCGATAACTTCACGCTCCTGCGGTTCAAGTTCTCTGACAAAGCTAAATACTGCCTGTGAATACGCAATGCCTCCGCTGTTGGTAGCTTTCTTAAGCGTGACTCTCGTTACCACCTGGTTGAGTCTGCGACACTTTGTGAGCTGCTGCTTGGTGTACTTCACAAAGTTACCGAGAGAGCCTGCCGGCAGCGACAAGATCACAGGGAACAGCTCCCCTTCACGGATAATGTATAGAAAACGCTTATTCTTGCACGCCTTGCTTTTGCCTTCACCGCTGCCGTACTGATTATACGGGCAGGTGGCACATGCACCGCCCGGCTCACCGCTGCCGGTTACACCGTCAAACGAGCTGCACTCCGGCGGCACGCTCTCTCCGGTGTATTTCTGTGAGTAGTATGCAAACGCAGGGTGGTTGTAGAGTATAACGCCCGTGACTTCTTTCGCCATTGCGTTTCCATTCTCGTCCTCTTCGGGCAGCTGAAACATAGTTACGCCGCCCGTCGGAATAGTGATCTTATCGAAGGAAAAATCCATTCCCTGACAATCATCAGCAAGTGCTTCACGCAGAATGTCCATTCCCTCCGTACTTACGAATCCGCTTGTCACTGCAAGCTCAGTTTTCTTGATCTCTGACATATTATCACCTTAAACCTTTCTGATCCCAACCGTAATCTTCTCAAAAGTGTTGACCACTTCTGCGATCCATTCGGGAATCTCCTCTTTATTCAATTCACGCTGCTCCTTAACGAAGGACGAGAGCGAATTGGCGTTAACGCCTTCTTTTATCATATCTCCGAAGCCCTTTGCTCTGAGTGCTGCGAACAATGCTTCCTTGCCGCCCGCCTTCGGAGAAGCGTACAAACGGCTTGTAAGGTAGAATGTACTGCCGTTATGCGTGAAGTTAGGACACTCTTCCTTTGCCATTTCATCAGACAACTGTTTATCGAGTTTTTCGATCTCGGCAGTAATTGTATCTACAATATCCTCCAGCTCTTTCTTCTTATCCTTAGCCGCCTTAAGCTGCTCGGCAAGCATAAAGATCTTTGACTTTTCAGCCATAAAATCAGCCTCCTATTTTATACGGATTTTTTCCGTTTCTGTAATCATCGACGAGCAGTCTCGCAAGATCGACCTTCTCACGCAGAGATTTCAGTATCTTTGCATCTACCGTATCTTTAGCAATGAGATAGATATACAGACAGTCGTTTTTCTGCGATACTCGGTGTATCCTTGCTTTTGCCTGCTCGAAATTGCTCATGCTGTAGTCCAATGAATAAAATATCATCGTTGACGCAGCAGTCAGCGTAATGCCCAAGCCCGCCGCAGCTATCTGTCCTACAAACACAAGACAGGTACTGTCATTTTGAAACTTGCGTATCTGCTCGTCACGGTCAGTTAT
>OMYH01000089.1 GCA_900315255.1 uncultured Eubacteriales bacterium
TCCTGCTCGTGTTCGTGAAAGTTGGAATCAGGCTTTCGGCGGCAGTGCAAATTCAAGCCGCACTTGCGTTTTAGAAGAGGGAATGCACTATACTCCGATTACAATAGCTCCCGATCAAGCACAGTTCCTTGAAACACGAAAATTTCAGCTTAACGAAATAGCTCGTATTTTCAGAGTACCACCGCACATGATAGGCGATCTGGAGAGAGCGACTTTTTCCAACATCGAGCATTTGTCGCTTGAATTTGTGAAATATTCGCTTGATCCGTGGCTTGTCAGATGGGAGCAGTCAATGTCGAGGGTACTATTTACCGACGATGAAAAGCGTGAGTATTTTATCAAATTCAATGTTGATGGCTTGCTTCGTGGTGATTATCAGAGCCGTATGAGCGGTTATTCCGTAGGCATTCAGAACGGTTTCCTTTCGCCTAACGATGTCCGCGAGCTTGAAAATATGGACTTGATTCCCGATGAACTTGGCGGCAATCGTTACTTGTGTAACGGCAATATGATCGACATTGGAAGTGCAGGGAGAAGTTATGTAGAGTCAAATGAAAATACAGATAATAACGAAACGGAGAGTGATACAAACGATGAAGAATAAGAAGTTTTGGAACTGGGTCAAAAACGACGCCGGTGAGAGTGATGTTACAGATACACCTTCTACCCGAACACTCTATCTCAACGGCGTTATAGCCGAGGAGAGTTGGTACGCAGATGAGGTAACACCGCAGCTTTTCAAGGACGAGCTTGAATCCGATAAAGGCGATATTGAGGTTTGGATCAATAGCATCGGCGGCGATGTGATGGCTGCTACACAGATCTACAATATGCTCAAATCGTACAACGGCAAGGTAACGGTTAAAATTGACAGCCTTGCAGCGAGTGCGGCGAGCGTCATTGCAATGGCGGGTGACGAGGTTTTAATGTCACCGCTTTCATTGCTTTTCATTCATAATCCGCTGACGGTAGCTGCCGGAAACGCTGATGATATGCAGAAAGCTATCGATATGCTCGATGAAGTTAAGGAGAGTATAATCAATGCCTACGAACTGAAATCGGGTCTTTCAAGGGCGAAAATATCCCACATGATGGACTGCGAAACTTGGCTATCGGCTAAGAAGGCAGTCGAGCTTGGTTTTGCCGACTCAATCATGTTCAGCGATACCGACACTGATGATTCATACGAATTCAGTCAGCGTGAGGTATCCAATCGCTTAATGAATCAGTTGATAAAGAAAAACACACCGACCGCAGGCGTTAAGATCAGCGACCTGCAAACAAGACTTAATCTATTGAAATAATGAGGAGGAACACACTATGACAATCATCGAAATGAGAAAGAAGCGTTCAGAAACTTGGGACAAGGCTAAGAATTTTCTCGACACACACCGCAATGCAAGCGGCATTCTCTCCGCAGAGGACACGGCTACCTACGAGCGTATGGAGCAGGAGATCGTTGATCTCGGTCATGAGATCGAGCGTCAGGAGCGTCTGGAGAGCATGGAGCGTGAGATGCAGAAGGCAACATCACAGCCTATCCGCAGCACGCCGGAGACAAAGCCCGATGAAAAGGTCGGCAGAGCTTCCGATGCGTACAAGGACGCTTTCTGGCGTTCAATCCGCAACGAGAATTCTTACGAAATCAGAAACGCTCTTCGTGAGGGCGTAGACAGTGACGGCGGTTATCTCGTGCCGGACACCTTCGAGCATACGCTCATTCAGGCACTTGACGAGGAGAACATTATCCGTCAGCTTGCACACACTTTCACGACAGCTTCCGGCACTCACGCAATTCCCATCGTTGGCACGAGGGGAAAAGCTACATGGGTCGCAGAGGAGCAGGAGATCCCCGAAACGACCGAGACCTTCACTCAGAAGACAATCAGCGCACATAAGCTGACGGCACTTATCAAGATCTCCGAAGAGCTTCTCAACGATTCCGCATTCGATCTCGAATCGTACATTGCTTCTGAGTTTGCTCGTAAGATTTCCGATGCCGAGGAAGAGGCGTTCATCACGGGAAATGGCACCGGAAAGCCCTTCGGCATACTCTACGACAAGGAAGGTGCAGAGGTCGGCATCACGGCGGCTGCCGCAAATGCGATCACCACAAATGAGCTTATCGACCTTTACTACAGCCTGCGTTCTCCGTATCGCAAGAGAGCAGTTTGGATCATGAACGATGCAACCGTCAATATGATCCGCAAGCTCAAGGACGGCAACGGTCAGTACATCTGGTCTCCCGGAATTACAACTAACGATACCGACACAATTCTCGGCAGAAAGGTGTACACGACCACTTGTATGCCGACTGCCAAGACCGGTGCAAAGACGGTAGCTTTTGGCGACCTTGATTTTTACTGGATCGGCGACCGTGAAGGCATTTCGTTCAAGCGACTCAACGAGCTTTACGCTACAAAGGGGCAGGTCGGCTTCCTTGCGACAAAGCGTCTTGATGCAAGACTTATCCTTCCCGAAACGATCAAGGTACTCAAGATGAAGTAATCCTGCTTGTGGCTGTCGGGAGAAATCTTGGCAGCCGATATGAATTATTATTATCTTCTTCTTGAATTTAGAAGCATTTTGTGCTACAATCAAAAAGAAATATGAAAAGATTTATCAATCATTTTCTTATTCGTTTTAGTTGATAAAACAAGGGGTGTTTCTATGAAAAATGAACTGTTGTCCGATGAATCCTCTCAGAATACCGTTTCAAGAGAAAAGATAATAGTAAGAACAAGCGTTATTGGTATTATAGCAAATGTATTTCTTGCCTTATTCAAGGCTGTAATAGGGGTTCTTACGCACTCTATAGCTATAGTTCTTGATGCTGTAAACAATATTTCAGATGCCGGAAGTTCTCTTATTACGATTGTGGGAACGAAGCTTGCAAGCCGTGAACCGGACAAAAAGCATCCATTCGGATACGGACGAATAGAATATTTGAGTGCAATGGTGATCTCGGTTATTATCCTGTATGCTGGTATAACATCATTCGTTGAATCAGTGAAAAAAATAATATCGCCGACTACACCGGATTATTCTGTTGTATCCCTGATTATCGTTGGCGTAGCTGTTGTTGTTAAAATAGTTCTTGGACGATATGTAAAGAGCATAGGTGTAAAGGTGAATTCCGATTCACTAATAAACTCTGGCGAAGACGCGACTCTTGATTCAATAATATCGGCGTCTACTCTTGTCGCAGCGTTGATATTCATGATTTTTGGTTTGTCATTGGAATCCTGGCTTGGTGCGTTGATTTCAATTGTTATTATAAAATCTGGTTTAGAAATGCTTAAGGACACTATCTCGCAAATACTTGGCGAACGAAGCGACCCTGAACTTGCAAGGAACATCAAGAATACGGTTACGGAATTTGAAGGCGTGCAGGGTGCATATGATCTTGTTCTGAACAACTATGGTCCCGATGCTTGGAATGGTTCTATTCATATTGAAGTCCCCGACACCTTTTCTGCAGATAAACTGGACCGGCTAATAAGAGAGATACAGATTGCTGTATATAATAAATATAGAGTCATACTTACAGCTGTTGGCGTGTATTCCGTTAATACAAAAGATGAAAAGATAGCTGCAATAGAGAAAAAGGTTCGCAGCATTGTTTCTTCGCATGAACATGTTTTGCAAATGCATGGGTTTTATCTCAATGAAGAAACGAGTGAAATGAGATTTGATGTTGTGATAAGTTTCAATGCCGCAAATCGTAGAGATACATATATGAATATAATAAAAGATGTTCAGAATAGTTTCCCTGATTACAAACTTCAAGTTGCACTTGATACAGATTTTTCAGAAGAATAAGAATACACTAATACTTATATTTCGGAGTCGTAGAAATACGGCTCCATTTCTATACCCAAAAGAGGTGACCGCCTATGATTGTATCCTTGAAAGAAGTAAAAAACTATCTCCGTATCGACTTTGACGATGACAACAAGCTCTTATATCAGCTCATCGACACGGCACAAAAGCTGTGCATGGAGATAGTACGCACCGATGATATTGACGTTCTCAATGCCGACAAGAAAACATACAAGACCGCCATTTTGTACGCCGTTGCGTATTTGTATGAGAACCGAGAAAAAGCTAACCATAACGAGATGAAATTAACGCTCCGAGCTTTACTTGCAAACTTTAGACCGGAGGGCTTTTGATGTATATTTCAAATTTGAATGTACAAATCACATTTCAGAAAAACGCTGTGGTTATCGACAAAATCGGCAATCATACCAACGAGTGGCAGGACTATTACTCGTGTTACGCAACGGTCAGCGGCGAATCGGGAACTGAACAGGCTATTGTCGGAGAGACGGTCGAGAATGTCGAGGTGTGTTTCTCTGTGAGATACTGCGAGAAAGTATCTTCCATAATCTCAACAAAATACAGAATTATATTCCAAAACGAGATCTACGATATAATGTCGGTAGATCATTTTTCTTACACCAAGAAATATCTGAAATTCAAGTGCAGGAAAGCGAGGCGATGATGTGAGCATAAAAATTGATGATCTTGCCCGTGAGGTAATGAAGGGCTTAGACGAGTATGCCGATGTTACAACAGAACAAGTGAAGAAAGCTGTCCGTAAAGCAGGAAATACGGTCAGACGTGAGATTCAGGAAAACGCTCCGAAGAACACCGGAGATTACGCAAAAAGCTGGGCGGTGAAAAAGGTGCGTGAATCTTCACACACGCTCGAAGTGGTGGTGCATTCCAAGAATCGCTATCAATTAACGCACTTGCTCGAATTCGGCCACTGCTTGCGAAACGGCGGGCGGACAAGGGCAATGCCGCACATCGCTCCCGCAGAAGAAAAAGGCATAGAACAGCTTGAAAAGCAAATCGAGAGGAGTATCAGAAATGGATAAGATAGTAAAAAATCTGGAAGAGATAGAGCTTCCTTTCGCCTATGACCACTTCGCAGAAGGCGAATCACCGGAGCCGCCGTTTATCTGTTATCTCACGCCGAAAAGTGAGTATTTCTCGGCTGACGGCGGTGTGTACCACCGCATTTACGACGTTCATATCGAGGTGTACACCAATAAAAAGGACACCGATATAGAAGCCAAAGTCGAGGCTGTTCTCGACAAACACAAGATTTTTTACAACAAGTCCGAGATCTGGATCGACAGCGAAAAGCTGTACGAAACGATTTATTCATTTGGAACGGAGGTCGATTAATTTATGGCTAACAACAAGGTAAAATTCAACCTGTGGAACGTTTACTACGCTCCGCTTCTGACAAATACGACAAGAAAGATCGAGTATGGCGCACCGATAGCTATACCGGGTGCCGTTTCACTCAGTCTCGATCCAACGGGCGAGAACACGCCATTCTATGCCGATGGTATAGAATACTATACAATAAGTAATAATATGGGATATAGTGGTGATCTTGAAATCGCCCTTATCCCGGAGAGCTTTCGTGTAGATATTTTGAAGGAATCTCCCGACAGCAACAAGGTGCTTATCGAGAACAAAGACATCAACGTCGGCAAATTTGCTTTGCTTTTTCGCTTTGACGGAGATATTAGGGCGATCAATCATGTTATGTACAACTGCTCGGTTTCACGTCCGAAGATCGGTTCAAAGACCAACGAAGAGAGCAAAGAGGTGCAGACGGAGACGCTGACAATCAGTGCAAAA
>OMYH01000092.1 GCA_900315255.1 uncultured Eubacteriales bacterium
TCAGCGGCTTGAAGAAGTCGATTACATGATAGACCAAAAGCAAGCTCAGTCGGAAAAGATAAACATATTTGTGAAAGCCTTGAAAGAGCAGGGGAGAGCGATAACCGAATTTGACGATGCTCTTTGGTGCAGTATGGTTGATTTCGTGACAATAGGCAGAGATTATCGGAGTGTGACGTTTAAGAACGGAACGGAAATAAAAGTATAGATAGATTAAAAGGATTAACGGCACTTGGACTTGACGGTCTGGGTGCCGATTTTTGCTTTCAAATATTATAATCCAAGCAAAAAATTGATAATAGTCTGTTGACATTTCGCATTTTATCAGGTATAATGTATATATCGTATATACACATCATCAAGGTGAATGCAATGGACATTATCATTTCAAACGCTTCGGGCAAGCCGATCTACGAGCAGATAACGGAGCAGATCAAGGAGCAGATCATGAGCGGCGAGCTTAACGAGGGCGATCCGCTGCCGTCGATGAGAGCGCTCGCGCAGCAGCTTCGCATAAGCATTATCACGACTAAACGCGCTTACGAGGAACTGGAGCGTGACGGCTTTATCGAATCTTTCACGGGGAAAGGTTCGTTCGTGGCAGCGCGGAACAAGGAGCTTTTTCGCGAGGAGAATCTCAGGCAGATCGAGCAGAGCCTTACATTTGCTGTCGAGAAAGCAAAGCTGTGCGGAGTTTCGTATGAGGAGCTGTCGGAAATTATAAAAATGTTATTTGAAGGAGATGAATGACTATGAACGCAATTGAGATCAGCAGTCTTACAAAATCATACGATGGCTTTAAGCTCGATAATATCAGTTTTAACGTGCCGCAGGGCAGCATTATGGGCTTTATCGGTCAGAACGGAGCAGGAAAAACAACTACGATAAAACTGCTTCTCGGGCTTATCAAGCGCGACAGCGGCAGCATAAAAATGCTCGGGCTTGACAACATCGAGCATGAGCAGGAGGTGAAATCACAGATCGCCGCAGTGTTTGACGACATTCCGTTTCACGATCAGCTCAACGCTGCGCAGCTCTCGACAGTGCTTGCCGACGTTTTCTTACAGTGGGATAAAGCCGTGTATTCCGAGTATCTTGACCGCTTCAACCTTCCGAAAAAAAAGAAGATAGGTCAGCTTTCAAAGGGTATGCGAATGAAGCTCCAGATCGCCGCGGCGCTTTCTCACCATGCAAAGCTGCTTATCATGGACGAGGCGACCACGGGTCTCGATCCCGTTGTCAGGAACGAGATACTCGACATATTCCTCGAATACTTGCAGGACGACCGGAACTCTATCCTGCTTTCCTCGCACATCACCTCCGACCTTGAAAAGATCGCCGACAGCGTGACGTTTATCGACAAGGGCAAGATCCTTCTTACGGGCGTAAAGGACGATATAGTCGGATCTTACGGCGTAATAAAATGCAAAAAGTCGGAGCTTAAAGACATCGACAAAAAAGATATCATAAGCACCCGCATCAGCGACTTCGGAGCGGAAACGCTTGTTGCCGACAGAAAGCTCTGCGAGAAAAAGTATTCGGGTATTACGATCGACGGTACGACGTTGGAGGAGATAATGCTCTTTTATGTTCGCAGGGATAAAGGAGAGTGGACGTCTTGAAGGGAATGATAAAAAAGGAGATCACGCTCTCGAAAAAACAGATGTTATTAACAGTCAGTATGTTTGCTGTTTTTACCGCACTATGTATCCTTGTGCGTCTGAGCATGGAATGTGGGAATATCGCAGATGACGCGGAACTGCGGGATCATCTCATGGATAATCTGTGGGTGCTTCGTTATCTGCCGTTCGTTGTCCTCGCATTTTCCTATAACCCGTCTTTGACTTTGTATGGCGATATCGAATCGGGCTTTCTGCGCCTTTGCAAAACGACTTCATACAGTATAAGATCGCTGATCGGCACAAAGGTGATAATGCTGCTGATATTTGAAACATGCGTGTTTGCCGTCAATGCGGTCTACATAGTGATATTGAGCCTGATCGGCGGCGATGAGGGTATATTTTCATCAATGGCGGTCTTGCTTAAAATGACGCTGTTTTTTTGCGCCGTTCTGCTGCTGATTCTGTTCTTTTCGACCGTTACCGAAAAAAAGAAAACCTTTGAGGTGGCGCTTACTGCTGTCGTCACACTTTCAGGTATGGCTTTTGAGCCTTTTCTTATAAATAAAATGGAGAAATACAGCGGCAGAACGGATATCGACGTGCTTGATTTACTTAGGCTGGAGCTTGCGCCCGCACTGAAATATATTCTTCCGTTATGCGTTTTGTTATTTATTTCGGGCGTGCTGCTCAACATATTTGTCGGCGCCAGGCTGCTCGAAAGGAGGGACGGGTGATGTTCGGTCTTGTCTATAAGGAGCTTGTCACGCGAAAAAAGCAGCTGCTGATATTGCTGCCGATCGCCGCTCTTTTTACGATCATGGTGATCGCAGATGCCGCGACGAAGGACGAGTATGTCGGCGTAATGATGATGCTCGCAGCGGTGTGCATAATACTCATCTCGGGTATGTTCGAGCAGGGCAGCTTTGAAAACGACGAAACAAAGAAGTGGCTCTCGTTCATAGCGTCCTCCGAGGACGGCATAAGAAAGCAGATCGGCTCGAAATATCTGTTCAACCTGCTTTTGATGATATCAGTCTTTACGTATCTTGAGCTGCTCTTTGAGCTTTCGGCGGCTATAACTGAAAAAGACTTAGATATGTTCTTTATGGCGCTGCAGCTTATGATGTTTTTTCAAATGATATACCGCGCCGTTGAGTCGCCGTTTCTGGTGGCGTTCGGCAGCAAGTACGGAAATAACATACGAATGATCGTTATGCTCGTTCTTGTTTTCGGATTCATCGTGTACGCTCTGTTCGGCGACCTGTCGATATTCGGCTCGACAGAGGAGCTGCTTCTGAGGGCGCAGAAAATTCTGACCGACAAGGGCTCGTACTTTATCCTGCTGACGCCCGCCTGCGCGTTCGCGCTCTACTATATTTCGTTCGGGATATCATGCCGACTTTATCTTCACGGAGGCGAGTATTATGAAAAGTGATAAGATCAGCACTCGCCGTATTCTGATATTTCTTGCATTATCGTTTATTCCCACGTGGGCGCTTGCGTTCCTGTATATGGCAAAATACGGCAAAAATATGGACGGGGCGTATTACGGTATGCTCTGCTCGATCGCAATGCTTATTCCCGCAGCCGCAAATATCCTGACGCGCGTTATAACGAAAGAGGGCTTTGACGGCAGCAAGCTTCCCTTGAAATTCAAGGGCAATGTGCGATATTTATTCATCGCACTCTGCTTCCCCGTTGTCTGCGGATACATAACGGCTCTTGCTTCCGCGGCGGCGTTTATCCCGGACTGCTCGCCGCTTGATATTATCATAAAGACCGACTATATGAACGTCGCGGCAATGGCTCTATACTGCGCGGGCGTGAGCGTGATGGGAATAATTCCGGGCTTTGGCGAGGAGTTCGGCTGGAGAGCGTATCTCACCCCGAAGCTCGAGGAGAAAATGCCGTTTCCTGCCGCGATAACCGTGAGCGGCATTATCTGGGGCTTGTGGCACGCGCCGCTGATCGTCTGCGGGCACAATTTCGGCAGCAATTACAGAGGATATCCGTATGTCGGCATTGCCCTGATGTGCGTTTTTTGTATATTTATGGGGCTGTTTCTGACAGTGCTTGTGAAAGCCACAAATTCCGTTATCCCCGCCGCGCTTGGACACATTGCGTTTAATAATACTGTTGGTACCGTTCCCGGAATAATGTTCACATATGTTGTGTCGGAGGATTACGCGCCGGGCAATTCGCTTGTCTACCCCGCCGTTATAATGGGCGTGACGGCGGCTGCAGCTTTGGCGGTAGGGGTGATGATAATAAGATTCAGTCGTAGATAGGCTTTTTTGACAGTTCTTTTGTGTTCTGAAAATACTCCGCATCCCTAACGCTAAAATATTGAAAAAACTTTTTTCTACATTTGACGAATGCCAAAACGCCATTGCAGATACTATCTGAAGAAGCAATTATAAAAAATAGTTACAACTTGTAACTATTTCCCCGACTTTGTAACCTTTGCACCCGATGTACAATTAAACGATGCACCCAAAATGCACCCGATTTGCACCTCAAAAAATCAAATCGTTTAATTTTATTCTTTTTAGCTCTGGGGTAGAATTGCTTATCACGATAATGTCGAGCATAGCTCAGGAAGAAAGCAGATCAATTTCGGAGAATGTCACTTGGGGACACAGAAAACGCTTTGCAGACGGAAAAGTCAGCTTTGCGTATTCTACGGTACTTGGTTTTGAACGAGGACCGAATGGGGAAGTCCTTGTCAATCATGAAGAAGCAAAGACCGTAAGACTCATATTTTCATTGTTCCTTGAAGGCATGACACCTACGGCGATTGCTAAAGAACTTACCGAACGTGGAATCAAGTCACCGAAAGGCAAGGACAAATGGTGTCAAGGAACTGTCCGCAGAATGCTGTCAAACGAGAAGTACAAAGGTTGCGCTCTTCTGCAGAAGCAGTTCACTATTGATTATTTGACGAAAAAGCTTGTGAAAAACGAAGGTCAGGTACCGCAGTACTACGTTGAAAACAATCACGAAGCAATTATCAGCCCACAGGTTTTTGATATGGTGCAGGCAGAGCTTGAACGCAGAAAACGGGTTAACGGTTCTCATTACAGTGGTGTGACGATTTTCTCGAATAGAATAAAATGCGCCGACTGCGGCGGTTTTTTTGGCTCTAAGGTCTGGCACTCAAACGATAAATACAGACGTGTGATATACCGATGCAATCACAAGTACAGCGGAAAGCATTGCATGACTCCGCACGTCACGGAAGACGAATTGCATGAATTATTTGTGTCGGCGTTCAACGAGCTGCTTGCAGAGAAAAAGGAAATTCTATCCAACATAGAAATAGTCCGTAAAACGCTCTGTGACACATCGGAGCTTACTGCCGAGAGAGAACGGTTACATGCTGAGCTTGCTATGCTTGCCGAAATGACTAGAGCGTGCGTAGAAGAAAAGCAATCAGCGCCGGTCGATCAAGATGAGTATCAAGCTCGATATAACGGTCTTGTCGAGAAATACAACATATCTCGTCAGCGGCTTGAAGAAGTCGATTACATGATAGACCAAAAGCAAGCTCAGTCGGAGATAATCAACATATTTGTGAAAGCCTTGAAAGAGCAGGGGAGAGCAATAACCGAATTTGACGACGCCCTTTGGTGCAGCATGGTTGATTTCGTGACCATAGGCAGAGATTATCGGAGTGTGACGTTTAAGGACGGAACGGAGAAAAAAGTATTATAGAGTAAAAGAATTATCGGCACTTGGGCTTGACGGTCTGGGTGCCGTATTTTTTGTTTTATCATGTAATTTATTGAATTCTTTTCTTTATGACACCTTGACACATTCAAAAAATACAGGTACAATTTTTAGTATAGATACAAGTAAAGCTTTTGGGGAGTGATAGTTTGAATCCTAAAGAAAATATGATAA
>OMYH01000027.1 GCA_900315255.1 uncultured Eubacteriales bacterium
ACTGTTAATCATGATGTCACTGGTTCGAGCCCAGTTGGGGGAGCCACCGGTTTCTATCCGGTTATTTTATCGCATCTCACTTTGTGGGGTGCGATTTTTATAATCTTGTTGTATATTTATAGTTTAAATAATGGCTGTTTGAAAGTTTTCTTTATTCACTATTTTATTTTCGTATTCTTGTTTTTTTCAACACAAATAACCAGACATGTGTTAAATGTTTCTTTGATATAGTCTTATTTTATCATTCTGGCTATCAAATGGGGAGTGTTTTATAATCTCAAATCTTTCTATTATCCTCATATGTGTAGGCTAATAATTATTCTACAGGGGATATTGTTCCTTACTTATATTAAAAATCTTGCATAAGAACATTACATTCAGATATTATCACACCGTGCAGATGAATATAGATTAACAATTATTTGGCACTCTAATTTTTATATCAATTATCTTTATGCAAGCCAATAAAATTTATTGATAATTGTGCAAAATGGATATCTTATGTAGAAATTATTCATTGTGAAAACCAAAAGCTTTATGAGTGAGTCGAACATCTTTTACTCCGTAACCGGTCTGGAATGAGACAGCAAAATGTATTATCTTAAATTTATTGACAAATTCACCTAAAAATGATAACATGAATTAATGTTTACATCTAACAACAAAACAAATAGGACGTGATAAAATGAAAAAATTATTTTCCGCTATGCTTGCCTTTATTTTCCTCGTGAGCGCTGCCGTTATTCCTGCGGAATGTGTTTCTTCCGAAGACGTTTCGGTCAATTTGTCATCGGTGGATTACAACGGTGATAAGGTTGCTGTCAGGGCTAAACAGGGAGATACTGTAGAAATCGTTACAATAGTCAGGAATGCGAAACTCGTTAACGGTTTGCTTATTAATATGTATTACGATTCAGAATTGCTCGGATTTGAGGACTTGCAGAAAACTAATCTTGGTCGTTTACTTGTTAACACCCCCGATTCGAACCGTATAACGTGGAGTATCATGTTCGCGGCAAGCGGAACGAATTTTGAAAACGATACCGAAGTCAGTGTTCTGAAATTCAAGGCTAAATCTGATATTGCCTCCGACACAAAATGCTTCTCGTATTCGATAGAAGAATTCTATAATACATCTTACAGCGAGCTGTCACATTCCGATATAGATGTTTTCTGCAGGGTCAACGGCAACAGGATTATTGAACTTTTTTCTCCGATATACGGTGACGCTAACAATGACGGTAAGGTTAGCAATGCAGATGCCCTTGCTATAGTTCGTCATGCGATAAAGGCTTCTGTTTTGCCGCTTGACAGATTGCAGAGGTGTGATGTCAACGGTGACGGTAAGGTTACAAATGCCGACGCATTGCAGATCACACGTTATTGCATTGGATACAAATCGAAATTCCCGATAGGGGAGAGTGTTTGATAGTGTGGAGTGTTGAGAGTGGAGTTGGTTGTTATTTCTGGTTTGTGGTTAGAGTTGATTAATTCTATTTGATCGTGTCATTTTTGGAAAAAGTGGGTTTATTATTCCCAAAAGCTAATTGCTACCATTAATTCCACTTTCAACTTTAAGCTTTAAGCTTTAAGCTTTGACTGTGAGCGTCATTGCACATTGCTAACTGCACACTGCACATTACCGATATAGTGTGATGCGAGTTCTAAGCAAGTATCACAACAAATGTCGAACGCGTAATACCGGCAGGCGTTCGCCTGCCCGCCATTTAAGAATTGCTTTGTACCCTATCAAGGTTTGCCGCGAGTTTTAAGTGAGAATCAGAATAAAGCAAGAACGCGTAATACCAGCAGGCGTTTGCCTGCCCGCCCAAAATTCATAAAAAATTTTTATTTTATGTATTAACAAAGCGTCATTATTGTAATATAATAGAAATAGCATTAACAATTGTCTGATAAACGGTTTTGCCTTCTTTCTGTTTATCACGATTGTCTTTTGCGTGACTGTATCATAATAGGAAATGCGTTGAACGGGATAGGTAGAAAAGCACGACACGACAGAGACGAAGTATCATGGGCTGAAAGTACTTCACGGAATACGGCTTTTCGAAATGCACCCGTGAGCACAGGGGAGGAAATAACAGTATTCTCCTGCGTGCGGCTTACGTTACAAAGCCTGAGAGGGCAGAGTTATTCTGCTGAAAATGGGTGGAACCACGGCAGTGCCGTCCCGTTGGGGATGGCGCTGCTTTTTGTTTATTACTATTTTATAAAGGGTGATTTATATGAGGATCTACAACACGCTAACAAGAAAAAAAGAAGAACTGATACCTATAAAAGAAGGTGAGGTTCGCATTTATGCCTGCGGCCCTACCGTTTATAACTATATCCATATAGGCAACTCCCGTCCTATCTGCGTATTCGATACGCTCAGAAGATACCTTGAATACAGAGGGTACAACGTCAGGTTTGTACAGAATTTTACTGATATCGACGACAAGATAATCAACCGTGCAAACGATGAGGGTACAGATTATATGACCGTATCCGAGAAGTATATCGAGGAATATAAAACAGATGCTAAGGGACTTAATGTCAGAGAGGCGACCGTACATCCGAGAGCAACCGAGAACATCGATGAGATAATATCGATTGTATCTGCTCTTGTGGAAAAGGGCTATGCATACAGAGCGGAAAACGGAGACGTCTATTTCAGGACAAATAAGTTTGACGAATACGGTAAACTCAGTCATCAGCCGCTTGACGACCTTAAAGCGGGTGCAAGGATCTCTGTCGGTGAGGTCAAAGAAGATCCCATGGATTTCGCCGTATGGAAGGCTGCAAAACCCGGCGAGCCGTTCTGGGATTCTCCTTGGAGCAAGGGCAGACCCGGATGGCATATCGAGTGCTCGGCTATGGCAAGACGTTTCCTCGGAGAAACTATCGACATTCACTGCGGAGGTCAGGACCTTGTGTTCCCACATCACGAGAACGAGATAGCACAGAGCGAGTGCTGCAACGGCGTATCGTTTGCGCATTACTGGATGCACAACGGTTATATCAATGTGAATAACGAAAAAATGTCTAAATCGAAGGGAAATTTCTTTACAGTGAGAGATGTTGCAAAGGAGTATGGATACGAGCCTATCAGATACCTGATGCTGTCATCGCATTATAGGAGTCCCATTAACTACAGTATAGAAATAATCGAGCAGTGCAAGGCTGCTCTGGAGCGGCTGTATAATTGCCGTGACAATATCCGATTTATGATGGGAAATTCGCAGGGCGAGATGACCGATGCTGAAAAAATGATCGTCGAAGGCTTTGATAAGTACAGAGATAGATTTATTGAAGCTATGGATGACGACCTCAACACGGCAGATGCAATATCGGTACTTTTTGAGTTGGTCAGAGAGATTAACACGGGTTTGACAGGCAAGCCGTCAAAAGCTTTTGCAGAAGCTGCACAGAGTATTTTCAGTGAGCTTACAGATGTGCTTGGACTTGTCTATGTCGAAAAAGAGGATTCGCTTGATGAAGAAATCGAAAGGCTCATCGCAGAGAGAACACAGGCAAGAAAGAATAAGGATTGGGCAACGGCAGACAGGATCAGAGATCAGCTCAAAGCTATGAATATTGTGCTGGAGGATACTCCTCAGGGAATCAAATGGCACAGGGCATAATGCGTCCGTTGAGGGCGGATCCCGACCTTTGTTTCTGTACAGAAATATTAGGGAACCACTGATTAAATCACGTCCTTCGGACTGAGCACCAAATTTGCTTGCATCTTTTTTTCAAATTGCACTCAAAATCCTTGAAATACGTCAGTATTCGCAACTTCGGCACTCGATTTAATCAGTGTCTCCTTAGAGCGTGATTAGAAAATATTAGAATCGCATTAACAAAAATTAATAAAATTTTATTTTGACATCAAAGATAAAATGTGATATTATATGAACAGATACAGTTTATGTAAACTGTAAAATAGAAAAAAGGAGGGCATGACAATGTTTGATATACCTATGAAAACTACGGGTGCAATGAGTGCAAACGATCTGTTGTCACTCAATCGCACGGCAGGTGCGGGAATGCCGGGCAATAATATCGGCGCAGCCCCAATGCAGCAGCCTGTCAGCAATGCGCAGCCGAATTTTCAGAATAACATGAATTATAATCAGCCGCAACAGGGCGGATTTAATCAGGGTATGGCATCACAGCCCATGCAGAACAGTTTCTCGCAGCCAATGCAGAATACACAGCCGCAGCAGAATTTCTCGCAGCCAATGCAGAATACACAGCCGCAGCAGAGTTTCTCACAGCCTATGCAGAACACACAGCCACAGCAGAATTTCTCACAGCCGATGCAGAACACGCAGCCGCCTGCTCCGAAGCAAAGACCGAAGGGTACGGGCGTACAGCTGAAGAAGGGTCAGAAGATCTCGCTGTCACAGATGAATCCTCAGCTTGCGCAGATACAGGTTTGTCTGGGTTGGGATATTCTCAATCAGGCCTGCGACCTCGACGCTTCGGCATTCATGCTCGGCGCAGATAATAAGGTAGTAGGCGACGACTGGTTCGTATTCTACGGTCAGCCGACAAGCCCCGACGGAAGTGTTTCCCACTCGGGCGACAGCGACGGTTCGGGCGTAGGCGATGACGAGATTATCACTATTGACCTCAAGAGGATCAGCCCGAATGTTCAGAAGGTAGTTTTCATTGTAACTATCAACGAGGCTCTTGAGAAACGGCTCAACTTCAGCATGGTTCAGAATGCTTATGTAAGAGTAGTGGATAAGTCAACCAATAAGGAACTTGTTAAATTTATGCTTACCGACTATTTTGCTACCGTCACATCTATGGTAGTAGGCGAGCTTTACAATAAGGGCGGACAGTGGAGATTTAACCCTGTAGGCAACGGATATGCAGAGGATCTTGCAGGCCTTTGCGGCGTATACGGAGTAAACGTTGCAGATTAATGAAGAATTATATATGAGAATAAAAGGAGAGATTACTAATGCTTAAGTTAGAAACAGTAAACGAGCTTACCCTGAAGGTAACCTGTCAGGGCGGCGGAGATATTCTTTATACAAAGGCAGGCGCATTCATCTGCGGTGAGTGTTATGGTCAGAAGAACTATCAGTTTGAGAAGGTTCTTTTAGGCCCTCAGGGCAACCCCCTTCAGGCAGCTCTCGGTCAGCTCACAAGACGCTTCACGGGCGAGAATCTTCCGCTTATGAAGGTTATGAGCAGAGGCGACAATATTACATATTACGCAAACGAAGCTCAGCACGTTGTAGTTTATAAGCTCAATCAGGGCGAAACTATCTCCGTAGAGTCAGAGAACATTCTCGCATTTACATCTGATTGTAAATACGGTGTAAGATTCCTTGCACAAGGTGTTATCTCTCAGAAGGGTCTTGCTACGTCAACACTCACAGGTATGGGTCCGAACGCACAGGTAGCTGTTCTTGTAGACGGTAACCCGATCGTTCTCAGCAACGTACAGAACGGCGCTACTCTTGAGGTTGACCCCGATGCAGTAGTATGCTGGATAGGCAGAGATCCGGGCTTCAAGATGGATCTTTCCTGGAAGAACCTCATCGGTCAGGCTTCGGGTGAGTCTTATATGTTTGAGTGGACAGGCAATAGCCCCGCCACGGTTATCATTCAGCCTCTCGAGAGAACCTCGGGCGTTAATATCGGTATGGACGGCGGTTCTTCGGGTCAAAGAGCTTCAAGACAGCAGAACCAGACTCTCGGCGGCGCAGCTCAGAGCGTACAGGGTACACTTGGACAGCTTGGCGGTATGCTCGGCGGTATCGGCGGCAACGGCGGCGGTATGGGCGGAGGCGGCGGCCTCGGCGGTCTCGGCGGTATGTTCGGACTTTAATTTCAAAAAAAACCTACTTGTGCGGGATAATATGACATATTTTGCATAAGTACGGTTCACACAGAAACATTCTGAATACAATAAAGAAAGGTTGATTACAATGGCAGTAAGTTTAAGCAAGGGCGGCAAGGTTAGTCTTGCAAAGGTAGCAGCAGACGCAGGTATCAGCGGCGGTCTTACAAAGATAATGGTAGGTCTCGGATGGGACGTTAACCGTTATGACGGCGGCGCAGATTTTGACCTCGACGCAGCAGCTTTTATGCTCGCAGGCACAGGCAAGGTAAGAAGCTCCGATGACTTCATTTTCTATAATCAAAAGGTAGGCCCCGGTGTTGAGCATATGGGCGACAACAGAACAGGCGAGGGCGAAGGCGACGACGAGGTTATCAATGTTGACCTTAACGCTATTCCTGCAGATATCGAGAGAATCAGCTTCACTGTTACTATCGATCAGGCTGATACAAGAAACCAGAACTTCGGTATGGTTGAGAACTCCTACATCCGTGTGGTAGACGCAGCTTCGGGTACAGAGCTTATCAGATACGATCTCGGCGAGGACTTCTCGGTTGAAACGGCAGTCGTAGTTGCCGATCTCTACAGACATAACGGCGAATGGAAGTTCAATGCTATCGGCAGCGGCTTCTCGGGCGGTCTTGCAGCTCTTTGCGCTAATTTCGGTGTAGATATAGGCTGATAATAATTATTATAAAAACTATGGGCTTCGCAGAAATGCGGAGCCTTTTTTGTTTGCAAAAGCTTTGTTCACCGATTAATGGTATAGCGAGAAAGATAAAAAATATAACAAAAAACTACCGTTTCTTTAGATTAACTTCAGATGAGTGTGATATGATTTATACAAACGGATCTTAAATATGATGTGTACAAAATCGAAAAAACATATGAGGTGATCTTATGAAGAAAATATTGAAAAAATCGGCTGTACTATTCTTTTGCTTTGTATTGCTTTGTTCTGCGATGATTTTTCCCGTGAGCGCCGATGAAAGCGATGATTATACATATTCGATTCTTGACGACGGCACTGTGAAGATCACTAAGTATCACGGCAGTGAAACAGATGTTGTTATACCAAGCGAGATTGACGGCAGAACTGTGACGGTTATTGATGATTATGCATTCTTTGAATGCATAACCCTTTTAAGTGTGGCTATACCCGAAGGTGTGACTAGTATAGGGAATTGTGCGTTTCGAAAAAATAATAGTCTAACGAATGTCAAAATTCCGAATAGTGTAACCGATATTGGTGAGGCGGCATTTGCCTGTTGTAACAGCCTGACAAGCATAACGCTCCCGGAAGGTGTAAAGATTATTCGATACGGCGCTTTTGGTGAATGTCATTATCTTAAAAATGTAACGATACCCGATAGCGTGACTAATATAGATGATTATGCTTTTTATGAATGTTCTTATCTTAAAAACATAACAATACCTAATGGCGTGACCTATATAGGGGATCATTCTTTTTATAGGTGTATAAAGCTTACAAGCGTAACGATACCTGATAGTGTGACTGATATACGTGAATATGCTTTTTGGGGATGTACAAATCTTACAAACGTAAAAATACCGAGCAGTGTTCCCGATATTTACGATTGCACTTTTGAGGATTGCGACAATCTAACAGACATAATAATTCCCGATAGTACGCAAGTAATAAGCTATGATCCGGATCCGGGTTTTAATGTGGGTTATTATGATTTTGAGGACTATGAAACCAATACCGACAGCAGCGCTGACAGAGATACCGACTCCTCTCCCTCCCCGTATTCCGAACATGATCAGACAGCGGGCTATATTCTTATCGGCTGTTTTGCATTTGCAGATATTGCGGCGATGGTTTTTGCTTTGTTCCATAGCAAAAAGAAGTAAAAATTATAAAATTTCAAAATAATTATAAAAAAGTTGCGTATTCGTATGCAACTTTTTTATTTTTTCGGGGGCTTTTGAAATCGTTTTTCAGGAGGTAATTATTTTGAAAAGAAATTCATACAATGGTATTGGTCATTACAACAGATTTGGAGGGATCATTATGGATGATCTTGTTGGCAGGAGAGCGGTAGAGATAGGCAGATATATCGCCGAAACAAAATGTACCGTCCGCCAGGCCGCAAAAAAATTCGGTATCTCAAAGTCTACGGTACATAAGGATATAAGCGAACGCCTTGAAGAGCTCGACGGCGATCTCTATGAGCAGGCAGAGCAGGTTCTGCAGTTTAACAAGGCGCAGCGTCATATACGCGGAGGCAATGCAACAAAGAAAAAGTACGAGCAGGTGAGGAAAATCAAGTCTGATACAGCAGAAAACTAAGAAAATGTTCTTTTTTGCATACCTGTTTGTAACGATAAATCACATTTTGAGATAAAATTCCGCCCAATTCTTTTTAATTACATTTTTGTTATGTTGTTTGATTGGAAATCGTGTCGATATATGGAAATTATATAAATATATATTCTATATCGAAGCGTAAAATTATGACTTGTGCTATGAAAAGATAAATTTCTGTGAGATTTTATAAAAGTATTAATTCTTTTGTGAAATAATAAACGAATAAAATGTTGCATAAAGATGAAAGAGTTTCAGAGGTGTATTTTTATAAAATTGGCGTTTAATCTAAGTAAAATTAATATAATTATTGAAAAGAATATACATTGATAACGAATAAATATACAATTATACAAATCTGAAATGACTTTTATCAAAATGTAACCCTTGCAAATTCTACATAATGCACAGCATGATCTTTAAAAAAATCGAACAAACAGTCGAATAAAGCTGCTTTCGGGGATTAAAAACGTACATTTCATCAAAATGATTGTGCAAAATATACAAATAACAACGCTGTCATTTATTTGACGTGACTAAAAAAACACGTTATAATATAAAACGTGGTGCGAAATAAATGACGATAGCCGTTTTGTGGCGCTTCTTCATGCTGAATGCAGCAAGCGTTGTTGCGGACAAAAATTCGGTTATCCGATATTATGACGTAAAAGGAGATTTTTATGAATACTTCCCAAAAGCACGGTTATACCGAGAGCCGAGAGAAAAGTTCAGGATTATCTACATTCAAAAAATTCACCATTCTGACGGTAGCGGGACTTCTTAGCACGATGTCTGTTATGACTGCAGCTTCGGAGAGTAAGGTAGCTTACATAAACGACGGCGGCAATACATATACGGTTACGACATCGCACACAGACACCTCGACTATCATTGAAGATGCGGGAATTGAACTTGACTACTATGACAAAGCAGTCGTTACCGAGCAGTCGAGAGAGCGTATCGATATAGACATTATCAGAGCGTTCCCTGTGAAGGTTTCGGTTGACGGCGGAGCGAGATTCTTAAATGTAACGTCGGGCACAGTAGCTGATGCACTGCAGCTTATCGACAAAGAGATTCTTGCAAATGATATTGTGACACCGCCTCTTGACACAAAACTCGAAAGCGATATGGTCATCACGATCACGAGAGGCATAAAGCTCTATCTCAATTGCAACGGAGAGAAGGAACTTGTGTATGCGCCCGAGGGCACTGTTGCCGAGGCTTTGAGCTATCTTGGCTATGAGCCTGCCGACGATACTGTCGATATGGACGCAAAGATAGAAAGCGGTATGGAGCTTAATGTCAACAAGGTTCTTGAGAGAACTACATACAAAAAAATCAAGCTTGAGCCTACGGTTATTGAAGAAGCTTGCAGCGACCTCAAAAAAGGCGAAAGCGAAATAAAGCAAGAGGGCAAGGAAGGAACAGCCGAGATTTCCTATACCGAGAAGTACATAAACGGTGAGCTTGTCGAGAAAAAGGAGAGCGGCACACAGGTTATCGTTAAGCCTGTGGACAGAATAATACTTATAGGTACAAAGACAGAGGATACAGACAAAGAGTCAAATGATACGGATCTGCAGATGTCGGCAGATGAGGAGCTCACGCTCCCTGAGCTTGAAGCGGAATCTGTACAGACTGAAGAAACCACAGACAGTGGTGATGTGGAATTCGGCATCACACAGGATGTATCCGGAGAGGGCATTTCGTATTCGTCACTTATAATAGGTACTTGTACTGCATATTATGAGGTTGATGGTATCACATCTACGGGAACTGTTCCGCAGGTTGGAACGGTTGCGGTAAACCCGAGCGTTATTCCATACGGAACAAGGCTTTATATCTGTTCGGCAGACGGAAGCTATGTTTACGGCTATGCAATAGCAGAGGATACGGGCGGAGCTTGTATGGCAGGAGATATAGTTGTAGACCTGTATATGAACTCCGAGGAGGAATGTGACGCTTTTGGCAGACAGGAGCTTTACATTTATGTCCTGAACTAAACCATAAACAAAGAACGCTGTGTAGGGAGAAATCCTTACACAGCGTTTTGATTTTTTATGTGTATTTGCAAAATTGTATTTGCAAAATACCGTGTATGTGGTATAATGGTTAAAGGAGTCAAACTCAAACAATTTGTTTTTGATGATACAAATAACACATTGTTATATGAAAGGACTGTTTTTCATGGTTGAAGATAAGAAAGAAAAATCACAGGCTGCCGAGCTGAAAGAGAAGCTTGCAGCTAAAAAGCCGGGTGGCGCACTGGAGCTTGACGGAGAGATCATAGCAAAGGCAGACGAGTTCTGCGAGGGCTATAAGACATTTATGAACACAAGCAAGGTTGAGCGTGAGGTAGTGAATACAACAAAGAAAATCGCTTTGGATCACGGCTTTGAGGAGTACGATATCAACAAAGAGTACAAAGCGGGAGATAAGTTCTATGTTATCAACAGAGGCAAGAATATCGGTCTTGTTGTAGTAGGCAGGAACGGTGTCAAAAACGGCGTTAAGCTCGTTATTGCTCATATAGACTCACCGAGATTGGATTTAAAGCCAAACCCCCTCTATGAGTCGGCAGACCTTGCGCTGTTCAAAACGCATTACTACGGCGGCATCAAGAAATATCAGTGGACGGCAATTCCGCTGTCGCTCCACGGCAGGATCGTTCGACTTGACGGAGAGATCATCGATGTATCCATAGGCGATAATGATGACGAGCCCTGTTTCTGTGTTTCGGATCTTCTGCCGCATTTGTCGAGAGAGCAGGCAACGCAGCCTGTTGCAAAGGCATTCACTGGCGAGGACCTGAACGTGCTTGTAGGCAGCCGTCCGTTTAACAAGGATAAGGAGTCCGAGCAGGTAAAGCTTAACATTTTGAATATACTCTTTGAAAAGTACGGTATAACGGAATCGGATTTCCTTTCTGCCGAGCTTGACCTTGTGCCTGCATTCAAGGCAAGAGATGTGGGCTTTGACAGAAGTCTTGTCGGTGCGTACGGTCATGACGATAAGGTGTGCGCATATCCGGGGGTTATGGCTGCCGTTGACGCAGATGTCCCCGAGAGCACATGCATTACGTTCCTGTGCGATAAGGAAGAGATAGGCTCGGACGGCAACACGGGTATGCAGTCGGCGTTCCTGCGTGATTTTATCGCAGACCTTGCGCAGGCAGACGGTGTTGAATACCGTCATGTTATGGCAAGATCCAAGTGCCTTTCCGCAGATGTCAACGCAGCGTTTGACCCGAATTATGCAAACGCATTTGAAGGCAACAACGCAAGCTATTTAAACGGCGGCGTAATTATTACAAAGTATACGGGCAGCGGCGGAAAATACGACACAAGCGACGCATCGGCAGAATATATGGGATACATAAGAAGAATGCTGCACAAGAACGATATTCTGTGGCAGACAGGTGAGCTTGGAAAAGTAGACCTCGGCGGCGGCGGAACTATTGCAAAGTATATAGCTAATCTCAATGTAGACGTTGTCGATCTCGGTGTTCCGGTACTTTCAATGCACGCACCGTTTGAGATAGTGTCAAAGGTCGATGTCTATATGGCATACCTTGCATTTGCGGCGTTTTTCAAGGAGAAATAATCGTGTTTTGGGATAAAGTGTCATCATTATATGACCTTTTTGAGAATCTGTATAATAAGAAGGTGTATCAGGGAACCGGCAAAGTGGTTGCATCGGAAATTGAATCGAGTGATAATGTCCTGGAGTGTGCCTGCGGCACAGGTGCGATCAGCGTACACATTGCACCAAAATGTGCGAGTTTGATTGCCACTGATTTTTCGGAAGGAATGCTTAAGCAGACAGAGAAAAAAACACGGCATTATCAGAATGTTGCAGTTAAGAAAGCTGATATGACAAAGCTTGATTTTCCGAATGACCATTTTGATATAGTTGTAGCAGGAAATGTTATCCATTTGTTAGATGATCCTGTTGCAGCTGTGTGCGAATTGATCAGAGTGTGCAAGCCAAAAGGAAAGGTAATTATTCCGACTTATATTAATATTTATAACGGAAAACCAAGCAAACTGGTTAAGCTGTTTGAGAAAGCCGGAGCGCACTTTAAGCGTCAGTTTGATCTTGATTCTTACAAGGACTTTTTTCTAAATGCCGGATATAATAATGTCGAGTATCACGTTGTTGAAGGAAAAATGCCTTGCGCTGTGGCAGTGATTAAAAAGCAAAAATAATACTGATCAATTATTTAATTGAAGCCGGCTGCGAATTTGACTGCAAGGAACTTTGAAAGGAGCAATAAAATGTTAACATTAGGCTGTCATCTTTCGGCGTCGAAGGGTTTTCTGCATATGGGCAAAGAAGCTGTATCGATAGGGGCGAATACATTTCAGTTTTTCACAAGGAATCCGAGAGGCTTCAAGAGCAAAGAGCTTGATGTCGGGGACTGCGATGCTTTTGTGGAATATTGGAAGAGCGTTGGCGGCGGTAAGATAGTTGCCCATGCGCCGTATACGCTCAATGCCTGCTCCGCCGATGAGAAAACAAGAGAACTGGCCTTTATGATAATGTCGGACGATCTTGCAAGACTTGAATATGTCCCGGGGAATTATTATAATTTCCACCCCGGCAGCCATGTCAAGCAGGGTGTTGAGATAGGCACGGACTATATAGTTGACCTGCTCAACCGTATTATGAAGCCCGAACAGAAAACCACGGTTTTGCTTGAAACAATGGCGGGCAAGGGCAGCGAAATAGGCAGGACGTTTGAGGAGCTGAAAGCGATAATCGACAGGGTTGAATGCAAGGAGAAAATAGGCGTTTGTATGGACACCTGTCATATATTTGACGGCGGCTACGATATTGTCAATGACCTTGATAAGGTTTTCGAAGAGTTTGACAATATTATCGGTCTTGACAGACTTTGTGCCGTACATCTTAATGACAGCAAGAACCCTATCGGCAGTCACAAGGACAGACATGAATGCATAGGAAAGGGCAATATCGGACTTGACGCACTTGCACGCTTTATCAATCACAGTGCAGTCAGAGGTCTTCCCGTGGTACTTGAAACACCTAACGAATTAGAAGGCTATAAGCAGGAGATAGATTTGCTGAAAGGTCTTTATGAAGGCGAATAAATAAAAACAACTCCCGTACATCACGCTTTACGGCACGGTGTACGGGAGTTTCTGTATTGTTATTTTGTGGTTATCGGTTACTTACCCGATAGAATATCCGCTATTATCTCTCTTTCGTCCATGTGGTACTTAACGCCCTTAATCTCCTGGTAGTCCTCGTGTCCCTTTCCGGCAAGTACGATAATATCACCGTCCTGTGCGTTCTCTATGCACCAGCGAATAGCCTCACGGCGGTCGGGAATGACAATGTACTTGCCGTCGGTTTTTGCAAGTCCTGTTTTGATATCCTCAATAATATCCATGACGTCCTCAAATCGTGAGTTATCCTCGGTTATTACCGAAAGGTCGCTCAGCTTTCCCGAGATCTCGCCCATCTCGTAGCGGCGTACCTTAGGTCTGTTTCCGCCTGCGCCGAACATTGTTATAAGGCGGTTGGGTTTGTATTTTCTCAGTGTGGTTAGGACATTCTCCATCGACAGCGCATTGTGGGCATAGTCTATCAGCAGTGTGTAATTATCTCCTGCTTGAACAGGCTCTACTCTGCCCTTTACCTTTACATTGGAAAGTCCTCTCAGAATAGCCTCTCTGTCTGCACCGCAGTGACGGCATACCGATATTGCGGCCAGAGCATTGTATATGTTGAATCTGCCCGGGACTGCAACATCCGCCCGATAATCGTCGTATCCCGATACATCAAAGCTTACTCCCAAAAATCCGGGCTTGCGTGTAAGTTCGCCGTTTGAGGCACGGACATCGCAGCGTTCCGCAAAGCCGAAGGTTTCCATCGGACAATCGGCGTCTTTGGCTACCTCATCGTATACGTCACAGTCACGATTGATGATTCCGAGCTTTGACTGTTTGAATAAAAGCTTTTTGCATTCGAGATATTCCTCCAGGGTGGCGTGTTCGCTGTCTCCGATATGGTCGTGAGAAAAGTTAGTAAATATACCGTAGTCGAATTCTATGCAGTCGGTCCTGTGCCATTTCAGCCCGAGTGACGATGCCTCTATAACGAATGCCTTGCAGCCTTCGTTAACCATTTTCCTTAAATACTGCTGTATCTCAAACGATTCGGGTGTTGTGTTGTTTGTTTTGTATATATCATCGCCTATTACTATTCCGAGCGTTCCTATTGTGCCCGTTTTAATTCCTGCTTCGGTCAGGATAGACTGTATCATGCAGGCGGTAGTAGTCTTGCCTTTTGTTCCTGTAAGGGCGATTGAGATAAGCTCTTTGGCGGGATGACCGAAGAAATTAGCAGAAAGCTCTGCCAGAGCCTTTCTTGTGTCTTTTGTCTTGACAACGGTAATATTTTCGGGTACGGAGATCTCGTCACTGGCAACAATCGCAGCAGCCCCCTTATCTATCGCCATGGGGACAAATTTGTGTGCATCGATATTGTATCCCTTCAGACATACAAAAACATCTCCGGGCATGACCTTGCGGGAATCGTATACAAGATCTTTGATCTCAACATCAGCGTAGCCGGAGATAACGGTACAATCGGAATTTCTGATAAGTTCGGATAATTTCATAACTAAGCTCCTTTATATCGTGTGTTTATATTAGTGAATTTTTTTAAGATGTTTATAAAGTTTTTGTTGATATTTTTTCGGTTATGCTATATAATAAGTATAGTGAAGCTTTCGCTGAATTATGAATCAAAGAAACTTCAATATAAAAATACTACATTTTTAAATCTTTGTCAATTATCTGTAAAATGCGATCTGTATACCTTTTGTCGGGAAATTTCTCGGAAAAACGAAGTCGGAAAGAATAATTACAGAGATTTGTAAATGTTGACAAAACAAGAGCTGTAAATAAAATTTTTTTAATTTATATGGTGAATACTCAGCCGACAAAATAGTGAAAACAAATAAATTGTCGGACCGTTTTGGTTAATTTTAACAAAAGTGATTTGTGACAAATGTCAATATAGGATTTGCCGATTTGTGCATAATGCTAATTTGTGAAAAAACAATGTACATAATACACAAAAAAATCGGTGCGATATATTCATAGCAATAAAAATACATAAAGATATTGCAAAATTCTTGTATATATGTTATCATTTATGTAGTGACATTGTTGCAAATTATGTTCATATTGGTTAAGGCCGAGTGACTGATATGATGAATGGCATAAGGCAACAGCACTGGGCGAAAGCTCGGAAAAACTATATCAATTTTTATTATTCAGAAAGAAGGAAAATCAAATGAACAAGACAAAAAGATTTTGTGCGATCGCGCTCGCAGCTATGATGGCAGCTTCTGCTCTTACAGCTTGCGGCGGTGGTACAGCATCAACTCCCACACCCGCAGATACAACTCCTACAACAAGTGATGCAGGAACAGGTAATGATACAACTTCCGCAGCTGCTACCGATGCAATAGATCTTGGCGGCGAGGATAACGTTACACTTAAGGTATGGGGTCCTGATGCAGCTCAGACTATCCTCAAGAAGCAGTGTGATGACTTTATCGCAGCAGTTGGCGATCAGGCTTCCGTTACGATTGAAGTTGTTCCTATGGGTGAAGACGTTGCAGCTACACAGGCTCTCACGGACGCATCCGCAGCTGCAGACGTATTCGGTTTCGCTTGCGATAACCTTGACAGACTCGTAGGTGCAGACGTACTTACAGAGGTAGTAGCCGCAGATCTTGATTGGGTTAAAGAGAATAACAGTGAGTCTTCTGTAGACGCAGCTACAGTTAATGGTTCTGTTTATGCATTCCCCGAGACAGGCGACAACAGCTACATACTTGTTTATAACAAGGATTACGTTTCTGCAGATCAGGCTAAGACGCTTGAGGGCGTTCTCGAGGCTTGTAAGGCAGCTAACAAGAAGTTCGTTATGGACGCAGGCAACGGCTTCTACGCTTGCACATTCGCATTCACAGGCGGTCTTAAGATAGACGGCCTTGAGGAAGACGGAATCACACAGAAGTTCACAGAGTATGACGAGGCAACAGTTGTTAAGACTCTTGCTGCATTCCAGGATCTCTTCGCAAAGTATAAGGATAATGTACTCTGGGGCGAGTGCACAAAGGTTGGCGACGGCTTCAGCAGTGATACTGTTGCTGCTGGTATCGATGGTTCTTGGGACTTCTCTACAGATAAGGCTGCTCTCGGTGACAAGGCAGGCTTTGCAATTCTTCCGACGATCAACGTTGACGGCACAGATGTTCCGATGATCAATATGTTCGGTTACAAGCTTCTCGGCGTAAACGCAGCTACAGCATTCCCGAACACTTCTGTTGAGCTTGCTAAGTACCTCACAAGTGAGAAGTGCCAGCTTGAAAGAGCTCAGGAACTCAACTGGGGTCCCTCAAACAAGGCTGCTGCAGAGAGCGACGTCGTAAAGAACGATGAAGCACTGTCTTCTATCCTTGCTCAGTCCGCTAACTCTGTTGCTCAGAAGGGTCTTGCTTCTACATTCTGGACTCCGATGGCAACACTCGGCAGCAAGATCACAGACTTTGCTAACCCGATGTCAGAGGACGATATCAAGACTCTCGTTAAGCAGACAGTTGCTAACATCAGAGACGAATAATTTCAATAGGTAATTATTAACGCATCAGCTTAAGGTTCGGGCAATCCGGGATTGCTTGGGTTGCCCGAATTTTTATGTACTTTATAGGAGAGTGAGCTAATGACATTTATTGAATATAAGGCGCTTTCTCCTGCTGATAAGGCAAAATATAAGATTTCGGAATTTTTTTCACGACTTCCGGGCGCATTGGGAAAGTTTTTCTCGGCTATCGGAAAATTCTTTAGCAATCTTATAAAGTGGATTATCACAGGCATAAAAGGCTACGGTTCGAGATTCGCCAACGGCGATATGGCTACCAAGGTTTCTTATCTGATAATGGGCTTTGGTAACTTTACAAGAGGACAGGTCGGCAAAGGACTTGTATTCCTCGGAGCAGAAGTTTTATACATAATTTACATGGCATCATTCGGTATCCAGTACCTTTCAAGATTTGGCACACTGGGTACTCAGGAAACATATAAAGTCAAAGATGCAACGACCGGAAGAATGGTTACAGTATTCGGTGATAACTCAATGCTTATCCTTCTTTACGGTGTTATGACTATTCTCATAACAATCGTTTTCATCGGCGTATATGTTGCAAACACAAAATCGGCATATGATTGCGAACAGAGGATAAAAGAGGGCAAGAGAAACATGACCCTCAAAGAAGAGATCGCTGATCTTATGGACAGCAAGTTCCACGTTACAATGCTTGCGCTGCCTGTTCTTTTGATCGCAATATTCACGATTCTTCCTCTCGTGTTCATGATCTGTATTGCTTTTACAAACTACAATAAGGAACACAACCCTCCCGGAAAGCTTTTTGATTGGGTAGGACTTGAAACCTTCCGTGAAGTATTTAAAATGTCCGAAGGTGCAGGTAAGGCTCATACCTTTGCCGAGCTTGCAAAGTGGACAATAATATGGGCGATCTTCGCTACATTCTCAAACTACATCGTTGGTATGATCCTCGCACTGATGATCAATAAGAAAAGCATTAAGCTTAAGGCTCTCTGGAGAACACTTTTCGTTATCACGATCGCTGTTCCTCAGTTCGTTTCGCTCCTTCTTATGAATCAGATGCTCCAGTATAACGGTGTTGTAAACGTAATTCTTCAGCATATTGGCTTGAATCCCGTACACTTTATCGACGGAACAAGGCTTACTGCGCGAATTACGATCATCGTTATAAATATGTGGGTCGGCGTACCTTACACAATTCTTCAGACATCAGGTATTCTTATGAATATCCCCGAGGACCTCTACGAAAGTGCGCGTATCGACGGTGCAACTCCTGTTGTACAGTTCTTTGAGATCACGCTTCCGTATATGCTCTTCGTAACTACTCCGTATCTTATTCAGTCATTCGTTGGTAACATCAATAACTTTAACGTTATCTATCTGCTTACAAAAGGCGGACCGACAAAGGATGCCACGCTTTATCAGGCAGGTGAAACGGATATCCTCGTAACATGGCTGTTTAAGCTGACATTGGATAATAATGACTACAACACGGCTGCTGCGGTTGGTATTCTCGTATTCATCGTCTGCGCAACGTTGTCGCTCATTACCTTCAACCTGTCCAAGTCTTCAAGAAATGAGGAGGAATTCTCATGATAAAAAGCTACAAATTAAGCAGAACGATTTCGGATATAGTAATTTACGTTATTCTTGCAGTACTGGGTGTTATCTGGGTGAGTCCGCTTGTATGGCTTGTTCTTCACTCGTTCCGTGCAGAGGGCGGTATCACTGTTGATTACGTATTCCCGAAGCAGTATACACTTGATAACTACATCAAGCTGTTTACGGAAAAAGATACATTTGACTATCCGAGATGGTTTCTCAATACATTTGTTATCGCAGTGTTCTCCTGCATAATCTCGACATTGTCAATTTTGATGGTATCATACACATTCTCACGTCTGAGATTTAAATCTCGTAAGACATTCATCAATATCGGTATGGTGCTCGGAATGTTCCCGGGATTCATGACCATGATCGCTCTCTATTATCTGCTCAAGGCAATGAATCTCGTTCAGACTCTCCCTGCTCTCGTTATCTGCTACAGCGCAGGCGCAGGTCTTGGCTTCGCAATTTCAAAGGGCTTCTTCGATACGATTCCGAGAGCTCTCGACGAGGCTGCTACAATCGACGGTGCTACAAGAAATCAGATATTCTGGAAGATTATTCTCCCGATGTCGAAGCCTATTCTTGTATACACAATACTTACATCATTCATCGGTCCGTGGTGTGACTTTATCCTTGTAAGAATCATCATGGGTGATAAAAAAGAGAATTACACGGTTGCACTTGGTCTTCAGAAAATGACCGACAGAGAGTTTATTACGAATTACTTCAAGCAATTCCTTGCAGGCTCTGTAATTGTTGCAATTCCTATCACTATCCTGTTCCTCAAGATGCAGAACTATTATGTTGAGGGTGTAACAGCCGGTGGTGTAAAGGGCTAATAACTCATCGTGCATATATAAATACGGCGAATTTGTACATAGCTCATTCACGGTATCTGTCGCACTTCGGTCGGCGGATACCGTTTCTTTTTGTGATTGTTCTTTTATTTAAATATACAGTTCTCAGATATGATATAATTAAGAATAGTAAATAGATTTTCGGGAGGTGGACTTATGGCAATAGAACCAATCAGAACAGTTGTTGTCGATGATGAAAAGGTGTCTGCGGACGCTACTATGGCAATGCTTGCTAAATTTCCCGAAATTAACGTAATTGCGTATATTGACAACAGTCCCGAACTTATGAACAGGCTGCCCGAGCTTGGAGCGGAGCTTCTGATCCTTGATATAGAGATGCCGTACAATAACGGAATGAATGTGGCTTCGTTTGTCAAGAAGAAGTTTCCTAATATTGAGATCATTTTCTGTACGGGTCATGCATATTTTGCTGTTGATTGCTATGACTTTGAACCTGTTGATTTTGTTACAAAGCCGATCAACGAGCCGAGGCTCAGAAGAGCTATCGAAAGAGCTCAGAGAAAGCTCAGGAATACGATAAAAGATATACCTATCGAAAAAAAAGCGGATAACAAAAGTAAAAAAATCGGTATAAATGCCGAGGGTGGTTATCAGATAATAGACGTTGACAGTATTCTGTATATAGAAAAAAAAGGACGGAAAATCTATATCAATACTAAGGGAAAAAAATCTCTTGTGTCGAAGTATAACCTGACTCAGCTTGAAGAGATCCTGCAGCCGCATGAATTTTTCAGGTGTCATCAGTCTTTTATTGTGCCTATCAGGAAAATAAGATATGTAAAAAGCAATCAGTTTGGAAAAACATATTCAATTATATTGCGTGAAAGCTACGATGAAATACCGCTCAGCCGCAGCAAACACGCCGAAATAAAGGAGATATTGCTGAATTATGGAATAAAATTTGTATAATTTTTTTATGTAAAGCAGATGTAATGTCATACACAGTGCAGAATTTTACAGGTTTGTAAATAAATTAAGAAAACCCCTTGATTTTTCTCGCATTTAATGTTATTATATTATATGAATGAGATATATTAAAGGAGGTGCTTACAATGCCGAATATAAAATCAGCAAAGAAGCGTGTTAAGGTTATTGCTGCCAAGACAGCTCAGAACAAGGCTGTAAAATCTGCATTGAAGACAACAGTAAAAAAGGCTAACACAGCTATTGAATCCGGTGCTGCCGATAAGGCAGAAGCAGTAAAGGTTGCTATCAAGAAGATCGACCAGGCTGCTGCTAAGGGTTTGCTTCACAAGAATAAGGCTGCAAGAAACAAGGCTGCTCTTGTAAAGAAGCTCAATGCCGCTCAGTAACAGGTCAATAACAGCTAAGCAATTCACCGCTCTTTATCGGAGCGGTTTTTGTTTTTTAAAGGTTGTCTGATCAAAAAAATAGAAAATCTTATATAATTTAAAAAAACTTTTAAAATAGTAGTGATTTTTTTTTCAATATGTGATAGAATGAATTTATAATGGTAAATTTTGCTTTAGAACAGATCATGAGGTGATTGCAATGGGCTTGCTGAAAGCTTTGTTTGGAGATTACAGTAAAAAAGAAATTAAAAGGATCAAGCCTACTCTTAATAAAGTATTGGAGCTTGAAGATACCTACGCCGCTATGAGCGAGGAAGAGTTAAAGAAACAAACCGATATTCTCAAGGACAGACTTGCAAAGGGTGAAACTACCGACGATATTCTCCCCGATGCGTACGCTGTTTGCCGTGAGGCAGCATGGAGAGTGCTCGGAATGAAGCATTTCCCCGTGCAGATATTGGGCGGCATTGTCCTTCATCAGGGCAGAATAAGTGAAATGAAGACAGGTGAAGGTAAAACGCTCGTTGCGACTTTGCCTGCATACCTCAACGGCTTAACGGGAAAAGGCGTGCATATTGTCACGGTAAACGATTATCTGGCAAGACGTGACTCGGAGTGGATGGGGAAGCTCTATCGCTATCTCGGACTAACTGTCGGTCTTATCGTACACGATCTGCGTCCCGAGGAGAGAAAGTCTGCCTATGCTGCTGATATTACCTACGGCACAAATAATGAGCTGGGCTTTGATTATCTGCGTGACAATATGGTCGTTTATAAGGAGAACAAGGTGCAGCGCGGGCATAATTACGCTATTGTCGATGAGGTCGATTCTATCCTTATTGACGAGGCGAGAACTCCGCTTATCATTTCCGGTCCGGGAGATAAGTCCTCAGAGCTGTACGAAAAAGCCGATCAGCTTGCTCGTACTATGAAGAAGAAGGTCTTTGAAGAGATCGATTCAAAGGAAGATAATGAGGATTATTACAAAGAAAATAACATTGATTATATAGTAGATGAAAAAGCCCGTACAGCGACTTTGACTCAGGTCGGCGTTAAGAAGGCTGAGAAGTTCTTCGGTCTGGAGAACTTAACCGATCCCGACAACCTGGAGATACAGCACCATGTTAATCAGGCTATAAAGGCTCATTCGGTAATGAAGCGTGACGTTAACTATGTTGTCAAGGATAATGAGGTTATCATTGTCGATGAATTCACAGGACGTCTGATGTACGGCAGACGCTACAACGAGGGTCTTCATCAGGCGATAGAGGCTAAAGAAGGCGTAAAGATCGAGAGCGAAAGCAAGACTCTCGCTACAATCACATTCCAGAACTACTTCCGTCTTTACAATAAATTGTCCGGAATGACCGGTACGGCTATGACCGAAGAAGCCGAGTTTGGAGAGATCTATAAGCTTGACGTTGTTGAAATTCCCACAAACAAGCCCGTACAGAGAGAGGATTTCCCCGATGCAATATTCTCCACAGAGAAGGGCAAGTTCGAAGCACTTATCGAGGACATAATTGAGGTGCATGAGAAGGGTCAGCCTGTACTGGTAGGTACAGTTTCTATCGAGAAGTCGGAGCTGTTAAGCTCGCTGCTTAAAAAGCGTGGTATTGCTCATAACGTCCTCAATGCAAAGCATCATGAAAAAGAGGCGGAGATAGTCGCTCAGGCAGGTAAAAAGGGTGCTGTTACTATTGCTACCAACATGGCAGGTCGTGGTACAGATATTATTCTCGGCGGTAATGCTGAATACATGGCAAAGGCTCAGATGAGAAAAGAAGAGTTTGAGGAAGAGATGATCGCAGAGGCAACGGGCTTTGCCGATACAAAGGACGAAGAGATTCTTAAGGCACGCAAGCGTTTCACAGAGCTTAATGAAAAGTATAAGGAAGAAATAAAGGACGAAGCCGAAGAGGTTCGTCAGGCAGGCGGTCTGTTTATTATGGGTACGGAGCGTCATGAGTCACGCCGTATAGATAATCAGCTCAGAGGACGTTCGGGACGTCAGGGCGACCCGGGTAAGTCGAAATTCTATCTTTCCGCAGAAGATGATCTTCTCCGGCTTTTTGCAGGTGACAGGATCAAAAATATCATGAGCACCATGAACATTGACGAGAACCTTCCGATTGAAAGCAAGATGCTGTCAAGGACTGTCGAAAGCTCACAGAAGAAGCTCGAGGACAGGAACTTCGAGATCCGTAAAAATGTTCTCCAGTATGACGATGTTATGAACACTCAGCGTGAGATCATCTACGGAGAGAGAGATCAGGTGCTTAACGGTGAAGATATCAGAGATAAGATAATTAATATGATAAGCAAGACTATCGAGTCTACGGTTGCTCAGTATCTGCCCGATGATTACACAAAGGAAACATGGAACTTTGAGGGACTCAAGGAGTTTTACAAGGGCTGGCTTATCTTTGATAATGATGAAGATTTCAACCTTTCCGAGGATGAGCTTAAAGATACAGAGAGCGAATATGTGATCGAGAAGCTCACCGAAAAGGCAATGGCTATCTATGAGGAGAACGAAAAGCTCCTGCCGCCCGAGGTTATGAGAGAGGCAGAGAGAGTATACCTTTTAAAGAGTGTTGACAGACACTGGATGGATCATATAGATGATATGGATCAGCTCAAGCAGGGCATCAGGCTCAGAGGATACGCTCAGCATGACCCTGTTGTTGAGTACCGTATCGAAGGCTTTGATATGTTCGATGAGATGGTAGAATCTATAAAACAGGATACCGTCAAGCTTATGCTCACGGCTCCGAAGAAGATGTATGAACAAAGACGTCTGATGGAGGAACTGCAGAAGGCACGAGAGCTTCAGCTTCAGAAGCACCGGGAGGAGCTGAAAAAGCAGGCGGAGATCAATTCGTCCAAGCTCGCTGAGCAGGAGCAAGAGGCTGTCAGAATGGTGCTAAAGCGTGAGCAGATCGCCAACCCCACATGGACGAGTTCAAACGGCGAATCCGACAGACCGAAGCCTGTTCGCAAGACCGTCAAGCAGAAGGTCGGCAGAAACGACCCGTGTCCGTGCGGCAGCGGCAAGAAGTACAAAAAGTGCTGCGGACTTAAAGAAGATGCCTGATCATAATTTCAAAAAGTTTAAAGTTTAATCAGTGGTTCCTTAAATAAAAATCAGCGCGCCGGCAGTGATGTCGGCGTCTTTTTTTGAAAAAATTAAAAAATTTTGAAAACATCCGGACAAATACCCCTTGTGAATTGTTTATATAGTGAAGGAGGTAATGAACGATGCGCATTAATCAGGACGAATTCGAAAAAACGGTAGATACATATTCCGACGTAATGCTCCGCTGTGCATATACATATTGCGGTAACCGAGCGGACGCAGAGGATATAGTACAGG
>OMYH01000093.1 GCA_900315255.1 uncultured Eubacteriales bacterium
TGCGATCTCAAGGGCGGAGCAGCAAACAGTCGGGCGGAATTTTGTCAATGTCTTTATCGCGCGCCAGACCTGCTGTATCTCGCTCATACTGAGCTTTGTTTGATTGAGGGGATACGTATATTATATCAAACTCATTCTCAGAAGCCTGATTAAGAGGCTTAACAAATCCCACTTTCCGAAGTATCTCTCGACGAAGATTACAGTATTCAGATGAATCAAGATCAATTTTTGTATTCATACTGCCCTCCATAACGGTAATAGTTTTCCCCCATTCCCTGATTCCCCCCGAAAAGAAGCTATATATACAGCCTGCTTTTTTCGCTTTCGGGGAATCATTTTAGCCTGTTACTCTCCTATTCTCGTCCAAAAACCCAAACACTCTCTCGTTAAAATCCTCCGCTTCCTCAAAAGCAGCATGACCCAAGCCCGGATAAATATACAGCTCGCTGCCGGTAATGCGCTCGTGCATTTCCTTTGATGCCTGCACGCCTACGATCTTATCCTCTTCACCTGCGATTATCAGCGTCGGGCAGGTAATGCGATCGAGCCTGTCGTAAACATCAAAACCGAGTATAGCATTTGCGTTTACAAGAAATCTGTCGTAGCTTTTCGGCTTGCCGACATGACCGATCACGGGATACAGCTTTCTGTATTTCCGCAGATATCCGGGCGAGTAGCTTTTATCCATCGTGTCGATCATCAGCGCTTTATGGTCACCCGCCTGCGCCGCTTCTATCTGACCCGAAACAAAGTCCCGTGTGAGCTCGTTTATCCTCGGCGCTGACACGGCGATAACGAGCCTCTCGACAAGCTCGGGGTGATCTATCGCCAGACACTGAGCGATCATACCGCCCTGCGATACGCCCAGAACGCACGCTTTGCCTATCCCCAGAGCCTTCATCGCAGCCGCCTGATCCGCTGCCATGTCACGCATAGAATAGCCCTTCGGCATATCTCTTTTTCTGCCGAACATATACACCGTGAAACGGTCAAAATATTTGCGGTACGGCTGCAACAGAAAAATCGCTTTGCCCTTTACGGTAGTAAGTCCTTCGGACAGCCCGGGCAGGATAATCAGCTTCCTCTCGCCTCTGCCGCCGCATACGAAATCCATACTTGTATCGCCGATTTTTACGCTTCCGATCTTTACATTCATCATATGAGTACCCTCCAATGCAGCATTTATCACTTCCATTATACAGCGGCAGTCTACCGTAAATCAATATTTTTCGGCAGGAAACAGCAAATATTCCGTTCTCCGTTCTCGTATTTTTCACTGCATATATATACTTATTTTTCCGGAGAAATCGGGAAATCGGGGAAAACGCATTTTCAAAAAATAATCGTCAGGCAGTGTTTTGAGCCGTCTGACGATATTCTGGTGAAACGAACCCACGGATAATCCGGAGGTCAAAAAAAGCTTTAGCTGTGAAAAAATATATCTCCTGTGAATAATAGTTACGGTCTGCCAAGCAAACGAAAAAATTACAGGAGGTATCATCATGACAAAAGACGATGTAAGTAGTTTAGCACATTCCAAATGGAATTTCAAGTATCATGTGGTTTTTTGCACCAAAGTACAGGAGAATAGTAATTCACAAGCAAATACGAGCAGATATAGGAAAGATATTACGGAAGTTTTGTGAGCAGAAAGGAGTGGAGATACCGGAAGCCGAGTCTTGCCCAGCTCACATTCACATGCTGATAAGAATCCACCTAAGTATAGTGCGGCTCAAATTATGGACTATCTAAAGGGGAAAAGCTCACAATGATATTTGATCGTCATGCGAACTTGAAATACAAGTATGGAAATAGACGTTTTTGGTGCAGTAAAAACTATATAGATACAGTAGGGAAGAATACAAAGAGAACAGAGGAGTACATATGGAATCAACTGCAAGAGGATATTGCAAACGATCAATTGAGTTTGTTTGAAACGGTAGAACCGTTCACAGGAGAAAAGTACAAAAAAATAAACCCCCTTAAGGGGTAGCTGAGCATTCAATGCAGTTGGCAGACCTTTCTCCGCCCACTTAAGGGGCAGCGTCCGTAGAACGCCCTTATAGAACGTAGTCAAACCACCCGCTGTGCGGGTGGTTTGATTGTTAAATAATATGTACGAATTACTTCTTAACGTTAAAAGCACCCATCTGAGGATAAACAGCGCAAGCGCCAAGCTCTTCTTCAATTCTGAGAAGCTGGTTATACTTTGCAACACGCTCGCTGCGGCTCGGAGCGCCTGTCTTGATCTGGCAAGTATTAAGTGCAACTGCGAGATCTGCGATAGTTGTGTCTGCTGTTTCACCCGAACGGTGAGAAGAAATAGCTGTATAGCCTGCCTTGTGTGCCATCTTAATAGCTTCAAGAGTTTCTGATACCGAACCGATCTGATTGAGCTTGATGAGGATAGAGTTGCCTGCACCCATAGCGATACCCTTAGAAAGTCTTTCTGTATTGGTAACAAAGAGGTCGTCGCCAACAAGCTGAACCTTGTTTCCGATTCTTGCTGTCATCTTCTGCCAGCCTTCCCAGTCCTCTTCATCAAGACCGTCCTCGATGGAGATGATCGGGTACTTGTCTACGAGAGCTTCCCAGTGATCGATAAGCTCGTCTGATGTAAACTCCTTGCCGCTCTTAGGCTGCTTGTAGAAGCCCTTTCCCTTTTCGCTCTTCCACTCGGAGGAAGCTGCGTCCATAGCAATCATGAAATCCTTGCCCGGCTCGAAGCCTGCTGCCTTAACAGCCTCGAGGATTTTCTCGATAGCGTCTTCATCGCTCTTAAGCTTATTTGGAGCAAAACCGCCCTCATCGCCTACTGCCGTAACATCGTCCATATCCTTGATGAGCTTTTTGAGTGTATGGAACACCTCTGCGCACCATCTGAGAGCCTCTTTGAATGTAGGTGCGCCGACAGGCATGATCATGAACTCCTGTGTATCAACAGCGCTGTCTGCATGAGCGCCGCCGTTGAGGATGTTCATCATCGGAACGGGGAGCTTTGTGCCCTGTATACCACCCAAAAATCTGTAAAGAGGAATATCAAGAGCTGTAGCTGCTGCTCTTGCCGTTGCGATAGAAACAGCAAGAATTGCGTTGGCACCGAGGTTTGATTTATCTTTTGTACCGTCGGCCTTGATCATAGCTGCGTCAATAGCATAAATATCCGAAGCGTCCATACCAACGATAGTGTCGTTGATTACGGTATTGATATTCTCAACTGCCTTAGTAACGCCTTTTCCAAGGTATCTTGATTTGTCGCCGTCACGAAGCTCAAGAGCCTCAAACTCACCTGTAGAAGCGCCCGAAGGTGCCGTACCTCTTGCAACTGTTCCGTCGATAAGAGTAACTTCTGCTTCAACTGTCGGATTTCCTCTGGAATCGAGGATCTCTCTGCCTACTACCTTTTCAATTTCCAAATAGCTCATAGTAAACTACTCCTTTGAAAAAAATGTTATCTTTGGAGGGAATCAATTCAGTTCCCTGCCTGACCTTTATAATAATATCACATAACACCCGAAAAATCAAGTGGATTAATCGTTGTTTTTCGTTCATAATTACAACATTTTTGAAATATATGAGGCTGTCGGAAATATTATTATCCCCATAATTTTTTCCGAAAATTCCGTTCATCTCTTGATTATTGTAAAGTCATGTAATATAATTAATTTATGTTTTTGAAAGAGAGGGAGTATCAATGCAAAAGGAAGAGCTTATACTTATTCTTGATTTCTGCGGTCAGTATAACCAGCTTATCGCAAGAAGGGTTCGCGAATGCAATGTTTACTGCGAGATAGTCAGACACGACATATCTGCCGAAGAGGTAAAGAAAAGAGGTGCTAAGGGCGTTATTTTTACTGGAGGTCCTGCGAGCGTATATGCGGAAAACGCACCGAAGTGCGATCCGGAAATATTTAATATAGGAATACCCGTGCTTGGTATCTGTTACGGTATGCAGCTGATGACGTACACCTTAGGCGGAAAAGTAGAGAGGGCAGAGAAAAGGGAGTACGGCGAAACAGAAGTAAAATTGGGGGAATCTATCCTGTTTGACGGCTTTGGCGATGAGAATATATGCCTTATGTCGCATACCGATTATGTAGAATCGCTGCCCGAAGGCTTTGAGCGGATAGCATACACTCCTTCATGCCCGTATGCCGCAATAGAAAACAAAGATAAGCAATTCTATGGAATTCAGTTCCATGCCGAAGTAAACAATACGGTCAACGGGATAACATTTTTAGATAACTTTGTAAAGAAAATATGCGGCTGCAGCGGCAGCTGGAAGATGTCGTCATTTGCAAAGGAAACTGTTGAGGCACTCAGAGAAAAGATCGGTGACGGAAAGGCGCTTTGCGCATTATCGGGAGGCGTAGACTCATCTGTAGCGGCAGCGCTTCTGAACGAAGCTATAGGAGAGAATCTGACTTGTATCTTTGTTGATCACGGACTTCTCAGGAAGAACGAAGGCGACGAAGTCGAAGAGGTATTCGGAAAGAGATTTAAGTCAAAATTCATTAGAGTAAATGCGGAAGAGAGATTTCTGATAAAGCTTGCGGGCGTAGACGATCCCGAAACGAAGAGAAAGATTATAGGCGAGGAATTCATCAAGGTCTTTGAAGAAGAAGCAAAGAAGATAGGGAAGGTAGATTATCTTGTACAAGGAACTATTTATCCCGACGTAGTTGAAAGCGGAAAGGGAATAGGAGCAACGATAAAGAGTCATCATAATGTAGGGGGCTTACCCGACTATGTTGATTTTAAAGAGATAGTAGAGCCGCTGCGGGATCTTTTCAAGGATGAGGTCAGGAAGGTTGGCAGAGAGCTTGGAATACCCGATTATCTGGTGGACAGGCAGCCTTTCCCGGGTCCGGGGCTTGCGATCAGAGTAATAGGAGACATTACGAAAGAGAAGCTTGACATACTCAGGGACGCAGATTATATTTTCAGGGAAGAATTAGAGCGTGATGGGATAAATAAAGAAGCAAATCAATATTTTGCGGTACTCACGAATGTAAGAAGCGTGGGAGTAATGGGTGATTATCGCACATATGACTATATGCTTGCACTCAGGGCAGTGACCACGGCAGATTTTATGACTGCGGCATTTACACGGATACCGTATGATACACTTGAGAGAGTATCTGCAAGGATAGTAAATGAGGTCAAGCATATCAACAGGGTAGTATATGATATAACGAGCAAACCGCCGGCAACGGTTGAGTGGGAATAAGGCAAAATCGAGAGGGAGCCGCATAAACAGTAGCTTTTTGAGTGGTTAGCGTTAAGAATGATAGCAAAATGATAGCACACTCAAAAGCACCTTTATTCTAAGGTGCAGTTTGGTTTGCAGGTACAATTATATAATAAAAGTTTAGGCATTACTGACTTGTTGCAGTCGGTAATGCCTTTTTTGCGTTTATTGATTTTTCAGTTTGTCCTC
>OMYH01000094.1 GCA_900315255.1 uncultured Eubacteriales bacterium
AATTCCCAAAAAGAGCCTGTTTAGGCTCTTTTTTTTTCAAAATTTACCATATATAACATGTGGCAGACATAAGAAAAAGATAGATATATAATTAGTGTACAGTAACCGCCCAATAACCCCGCGTCATATAGCAAAGAAAAAGAGGTCTGAAACAGACCTCTCAAATAGCAATAAGTTTTCAATATGGCAGCATCGGAACATCAGAACGAAATAGTCTGACAAGATATTCCTCAGCATTCAGGCCGTTCATTTTAGCACTAACGACCAGTGAATACAGCATCGCACCTGCTGATGCTCCCTTCGGAGAATCCGAAAACAGCCAGTTTTTTCTTCCGACAACAAACGGACGAATAGCGTTTTCTGCACGATTGTTGCTGATCTCGATTCCGGGGTCGGCAAGAAAACCGTACAGATAACGCTTCTCGTTCAAAGCGTATTGTACAGCCTTTGCAAGCTTGCTGCCTCCGGCAGGATTGACTGTCATCAGCCAGTTGAAGAAATCATCCAGAAGCGGTCTGACCTCTTCATTACGACGGCGGTGTTTTTCTTCAGGAGAGAGCGGCTCCCGTACCTGTTTCCCGTCCTTGTCCTTGCCGTCAAATTCTCGTTCAAGGGCAAACAATCGGTCGCAGCGTCTGACGCCTTCTGCAGCCGCAGATGTTGCCCATAATTCTTTGTCAGACGGCAATGCTTCAACAAGCTTTCGTCTGACATGAGCAAAACAGCCGCAGCGTTTTGCCTGTGTCAGTCTGTTGTAGCCGTCATAACCGTCACAGACTACATATCCCGAATAATTTCCGAGGAAGCTGACAGCATTATATCCGCCTCTTGTCTGGCAGTAATCATAAAGCACGAGATATTTCCCACTACACGCCGGAGTGCAATAGACCCACATACGGGATTGTGTCTTTGCGCTCCGTCCCTGTTCGTGTAAGACCTGAACTACCGTTTCATCAGCGTGAATGATCCTGCCGGAAAGCAGCTCGGCTTTCATCAGCTCATAGACAGGCTTTGCTTTTTCCTCGGCGATCTTTATGATCCAGTTTGCCATAGTGGTTCTGGACAGCATAACACCGTGATCCTTCATATCCTGCTCTATGCGATAAAGCGGCATGGCATTGTTGTACTTTGAATAAATGATATGAGCTAAAAGTTCCGGTGAACAAAAGCTGCGCGGAATCAGCATAGCAGGAGCCGTTGCCTTGCGGAAATGCTCCTTTTCGATATCATCAAGCTCTGCATCCCTGGACTCATTCTTTCCGCAGGATACGCATTTGACTACCTCGACATAATGCTTGCGTATGAACAGCTTTGCCGGCACATACACAAGCTCATCATGTACGAATTCTTTACCGACCTGTTTCATTTCGCTGCCGCATCTGTCACAGGTCTTGTCCTCAATCTCATGAACAACTTCTTCGACAGGCAGATCCCCCAGTATCTCAGCACGGCTGCGCTTTTTCTTTCTCTTATGAGCTGGGACTGCTATCTCCTCAGCTTCCTCACGGCGTGCTTCGGTTTCCGCTTCATTGAACAGGCTTAATTGTTCCGGGGGTTCGGGATTATGGAGCACCTTCTTTTCGCTTTTGGATCCGAATACTGATTTTTTGAGGAAATTCACCTGCTGCTGAAGATATTCGATTTCTTTATTAAGTTCGTCAGCTTTTTTACGCAGAGCGTCATTTTCGGCGGCAAGCTCATCTATTGTACGTTCTTTTCTTTGTTCTTCCATAACTCATGATCTCCTGTATATGATATTTTTATTCTATCATAAGCAGGTGAACATACTGTATCCATGCTATGAACTCAATACAAACATTTTCTTTGGCCCGGTTTGATCGCTTTTTTCTGCTCAATTTCAAGACCCTCCATCAGCCATCTAAGCTGCTGTGAGGTAAGCTGCTTTGCCTCGCATTCTGTTCTTGGCCAACGATAACGTCCGTTATCCAGCCTTTTGTAAAGCAGCAAAAATCCGTCTCCGTCCCACACAAGTGCTTTCATCTTTGTGTTATTCCTTCCACAGAACAGATATACTGCTTTACTGTACACATCCTTTCCGATAGTACCTTCTACGATCTGTGCAAGACCGTCTATTCCTTTTCGCATATCCGTATATCCGGTTACGATATACACGGTTGCCCCGATCAGTATTTCCGTCAGCATTTCAATGCACCGATTATTGCTGCGATCTTTTCCGAAGGAACATCCGATGACATCTCAACTTTCAGATCTCCGGATACAATTCTGATCGCCGCATGGTCTGTTTCTGTTTTCTCCGTGATCTCATTAACCGGTACAGGTATCTGCTCACACAGGCTTTCTCTGATCTTCCGCAAACGATAATAATATGTGCTTGTGCTGATCCTTTCCTGCCTGCACCACTGTGTTACTGTCAGACCGGATTCTTGCCTTGCAAGCTCTGCCTCCGACCAGTTTTGCATTTGTACTTCCTTTTTGACCATTCCTACTTTATCCATGCAATTACCTCCAATGAACTCCAATTGAAGTTCGTTGGAGTTCATTGGACTCTGTTTCACTTCATTGGAGTATTTCTATTCGGAGTTTATTTTACCATGGTTTCTTTAGTTTGGCATGGCGCGGGGTTAGTATCCCCTCAATGTTCCAGTGACTATCTAAAAAACTCTGAAAATGGTAAAATAACTCCAAGCAGGTCTGAATAAGTCTATAGACCGGAAATGGAGTTGATCAGAATGGATAAAATAGCAGAGGTAAAGCAAGTCGTCAGACATGAGAACTGGAAACGAATGTATGAGGAATATCAGCGGAGCGGTATGAAGGTAAATGACTGGTGTGTCATGCAGGGGCTATCGATAAAGACATTTTACTATCGTCTGAAGGTGATCCGTGAGGAAATGCTTAAGGAAACCGACCAACATGATATTGTACCTGTGATGAAGTGTAAAACCGAAATGCTGTCAGATATGAATACGGCAAAGTCAGACGAGAAAATACATATTACAGGAAACGGAATAAATATCGATCTGCCTGCAACAGTATCAGTTGAGTTGATGACAGCCATACTTCGAGGGATGCTGTCATGTTAAAGGAAATAAGCGGACCGTATTACATTGTGTGCGGATACACCGATCTTCGCAGAGGCATTGACGGACTTGCAGGTATTGTTCAGCAGAATTTTAAGCTTGATGTATGTTCGGGAGCAGTATTTCTGTTTTGCGGACGAAGATACGACAGGATAAAAGCATTGCTGTGGGAAGGTGACGGTTTTCTGCTGCTTTACAAGCGTCTTGACAATGGCAGATTTCAGTGGCCGAGAAACAAAACAGAGGCAGAACAGATCACAGCAGAGCAATACACATTGCTGATGCAAGGGCTTTCGATAGAGCAGCCAAAGGCAATAAAAAAGGCAAAAAGAAAGCCCGATATCATGTAATAAAACACTTCAAAAAACCGCATAAAAACTGGACTTTCCGGCACATTTATGGTATAATAAGTGTGTCGGAAATTTGTTTTGGAGGTGCTGAAAATATGAAAATGCCTGATAATATTTCACCTGAAATTGCAGCATATATCAGGGCGTTACAGACAGAAAACAGCAAGCTCCGAAACAATAATTCAAAGCTACAAGATGAAAAAGCAGAACTCCAAAACGAAGTCTCTGATTTAAAAACCAAAGTAGAAAAGCAGGAATTGCAGATAAGCAATCTGACAGAAATGCTTGTCAACAGCCGAAAGAAGATATTCGGAAAATCAAGCGAGAAGAGTAAATTTTTCGATGATGCACAGCTTACTCTTTTCAATGAGGCTGAAACAATAGCTGACCCATCTGCTCCTGAGCCCGAAAAAGAAACCTTCATTGCAGCACATAAAAGAAGGAAGAAACGCACCAAAGCGGAGATAACAGAGAATCTTCAGCATATCAAGCAGGTCTGCGATATGGAAAAAGCTGAATGCGAGATCTGCGGCGGTGAGCTTACCTGCATTGGTGAGGAATTTGTCCGCAGTGAGCTGAATATCATTCCGGCACAGATGTATGTTGTTGATATTTACCGCAAAGTCTATAAATGCAAGAATTGTTCTGATGATGAACATACAAATATTTTCAAGGCTGCTGCACCTGTTTCTGTGATGAAAGGCAGCATGGCAACACCGGCTACTGTTGCATATGTTATGCAGCAGAAATACCAGCTTGGTATGCCTCTCACAAGACAATCAAAGTACCTGAAGGAGCTTGGTGCCGAGATCGGCAGCAATACACTTGCCAACTGGGTAATCAAAAGCTCGCAGTGGTTTGAGAAGCTATGGGATCGGATGCAGAGTATACTGCTTGCAGAACCCATCATTCATGCCGATGAAACACCCCTTCGTGTGCTGAACCGTGACGGCAAGCCTGTTGATTCCCGGTCAACGATGTGGGTGTTCTGCAGCGGCAAGTATTCGGAGCATAAAATGTCTCTATACTTTCATCATGCCACAAAATCCGGGCAGGTGGTAAAGGATATTCTCGGAGACTACTCCGGCTATTTGCAAACTGACGGTAATCCGGCTTACAATTTTGCTGTTAATGCTGTAAGAGTCGGCTGCTGGGCTCATGCCAGACGCAAGTTTACGGATTGCCTGCCGAAAGGCGTTAAAAGCGAAGATACACGGGCAGAAAAAGCCCTCGCACTGATCGGCAAAATTTTTGCCGCAGACGAGGGTTTAAAAGAGTTGCCCGAAGATCAGCGAGCCCCAAAAAGACCGGAAATTCTGAAACCGTTGCTTGATGAATACTGGAAATACATCGAAAGCATCTATGCGTCAGGCGGTTCAAATCTGGCAAAGGCAGTAACATATTCTTTACATCAAAAAACGCAGCTCAACAATGTTCTGCTTGATGAAAAATTAGAGCTTACCAACAACCGTGCAGAGCGTGCGGTCAAGCCTTTCGTTATTGGAAGGAAGAACTGGTTGTTCTCAGATACCGACAAAGGTGCCGATGCCAGTGCAAGATGCTACAGCATTATTGAATCGGCAAATCTTAACGGACTTAATGTATTCGGATACCTGTCATATCTTCTTACAGAGCTGCCTAAGCTCGGAAATGAACCGACAGATGAGCAGTTGGACAAGCTATTGCCATGGTCTGATACGCTGCCGGATTATTGCAGGTAAGTCTGAATTGGTCTGAACAAGTCTATAGAGTGCGTTAGAATAACTCCCATGGCTTTTTGAACTGCCATGGGAGTTTTGCTTTTCGATATTACGCTGGAGGATTGAGGGGATACAATTGAAGTTCGTTGGAGTTCATTGGACTCTGTTTCACTTCATTGGAGTATTTCTATTCGTAGTTTA